>CAYUBZ010000043.1:0-5022 GCA_964443205.1 uncultured Hyphomicrobium sp.
ATCTTCATTACCGGCGGCGTGGTGTCCTCCCTCGGCAAAGGCTTAGCCTCCGCCGCGCTCGGCGCGCTCCTTCAGGCGCGCGGCTATTCGGTCCGGCTTCGCAAGCTCGATCCCTACCTCAACGTCGACCCCGGCACGATGAGCCCCTATCAGCACGGGGAAGTGTTCGTGACGGACGACGGCGCGGAGACCGATCTCGATCTGGGGCACTACGAGCGCTTTACCGGCGTGCCGGCCCGCAAGACGGACAATGTCACGACGGGCCGCATCTACCAGGACATCCTCGCCAAGGAGCGTCGCGGCGCCTATCTGGGCGGCACCGTGCAGGTGATCCCCCACGTCACCGACGCCATCAAGGAGTTCGTGACCAGCGGCAACGAGGGCATCGATTTTGTGCTGGTCGAGATCGGCGGCACCGTCGGCGACATCGAGGGTCTGCCCTTCTTCGAGGCCATCCGTCAGCTCGGCAACGATCTGCCGACAGGCAGCTCGATCTTCATCCACCTGACGCTCGTGCCGTTCATTCCTTCAGCGGGCGAGCTCAAGACCAAGCCGACGCAGCACTCGGTCAAGGAGCTGCGCTCGATCGGCATTCAGCCCAACATTCTGCTCTGCCGCACCGACCGGCAGATTCCGCCACCTGAGCGCCGTAAGATCGCGCTGTTCTGCAACGTGCGCTCCGACGCGGTGATTCAGGCGCTCGACGTGCCCTCCATCTACGAGGTGCCACTCGCCTACCACCGTGAGGGGCTCGACGAGCAGGTCCTCAACGCCTTCGGCATTGCCGGCGCGCCCAAGCCCGACCTGTCGCGCTGGGAGACCATCACGCGCGCCATCGCGACACCGGAGGGCGAGGTGACGATCGCCATCGTCGGCAAGTACACCGGATTGAAGGACGCCTATAAGTCGCTCATCGAGTCGCTCGTGCACGGCGGCATCGCCAACCGCGTCCGGGTCAGGCTGCAGTGGATCGAGTCTGAGATCTTCGAGCGCGAGGACGCCGCTCCCTACCTGGAGGGCGTCAACGGGATTCTGGTCCCCGGCGGCTTTGGCGAGCGCGGCTCGGAAGGCAAGATCCTCGCTGCCAAGTTCGCGCGCGAGCGGGGCGTGCCCTATTTCGGCATCTGTTTCGGCATGCAGATGGCGTGCCTGGAGGCCGCGCGCAATCTGGTCGGGATCAAGGAGGCCAACTCGACCGAGTTCGGTCCCACGCCCGAGCCGGTGATCGGCCTGATGACCGAGTGGATGCGCGGCAACGAGCTGGAGAGCCGCCGCTTAGGCGGCGATCTCGGCGGCACCATGCGGCTCGGCGCCTATCCGGCAGCCCTCGTCGAAGGCAGCAAGATCGCTGGCATCTACGGCACCACGCAGGTGTCCGAGCGCCACCGTCACCGCTACGAGGTCAACACCAGGTACCGCGCGCGCCTGGAGGCGGCGGGCCTCAAGTTCTCAGGCCTGTCTCCCGACGGGCTGCTGCCCGAGACGATCGAGTACGCCGGCCACCCCTGGTTCATCGGCGTGCAGTATCACCCCGAGCTGAAAAGCCGCCCCTTCGACCCCCACCCGCTGTTTGCGTCCTTCATCACCGCGGCGGTCGAGCAGAGCCGGCTCGTCTGATCTGGATCGGGGCGGCATGCAGCGCGATCCGTGTGGTTGCGCTGCGGTCGGCGTCTTGTTTCCTCGCCATTGAATGCTCGAAATTTGTGCAGCTTATCGTATTTTTCACTTTCAGAAGAACCGCGATCGCGCCGCGCAGCGTGAACATATCCGTGCATTGTCATGCACTTATGCGCTGCCCCCCGATCCTGGCACGGGTCTTGAGTGCTCTTCGGCGTTAACCATACGTCGGCTCCGAATGACCGGCGGTGGTGCTCGCATTGGCTCTAGGGACAACACAAGGAGATGCTCCCCATGAAACTCGTTACTGCAATCATCAAGCCCTTCAAGCTCGACGACGTGCGCGGCGCGCTGACGAAGCTCGGCATCAACGGCATGACGGTCACCGAGGTCAAAGGCTTCGGCCGTCAGAAGGGCCACACCGAGGTTTACCGCGGCGCCGAGTACACCGTGAACCTGCTTCCCAAGGTCAAGATCGAAGTGGCCGTGGGCGGCACGCAAGCGGACGCGGTCGTTGCGGCCATTCGTGAGGCGGCCAACACCGGCGCGATCGGCGACGGCAAGATCTTCGTGTCTCCGATCGAGCAGATGATGCGCATCCGCACGGGCGAGACCGCCGACGCGGCTCTATGATCAGCGCTCTTCGACCATCCCGCCGGGGTTCTCGCGGCAAGCAGCCGCGTCGATCCCGGCGGTCTCTTTTAGCGTGACCATCCATTCCCGACTAAGGTGTGGCGCCATGGCAACAAGATAGGGCGTCAATAAAAGGCCAAGTCGCTCCGACCCCTGCGTTGATCCCCGCCGGCGAAAGGCGAAGCTCCCGAATCGGACGATAAGGGGCTGGCAGAGGACGTGGTTGCAAGGGGCACCAGAAAGTGCGTCCTCTGAACGGGCCCGCGGCTTTTTGTCCGCGGCGCTAACAAGCACATCGCGCTCAGGGGAGTCACAACAATGCCTATCGATCTACAGTCACTCATCATCCTGTTGATTATCGGCGCCATCGCCGGCTGGCTCGCGGGCCTGGTCGTCAAGGGTTACGGCTTCGGGCTGATCGGCAATATCGTCGTCGGCGTGGTTGGCGCCTTCATTGGCCAGTGGCTGTTTCCCTCGCTGGGATTCTGGGGCGCCGATCTGATCGGCGTCATCATCTCGGCCACGCTCGGCGCCATTATCCTGCTGGTGGTCATCGGCCTTATCAGACGCGTCGCTTAGCGCCAGCGCCCAAGCCTCGGATGACCGCGCACGTTAAGCGCGGTCATTTGCGTGCCGGGACCCTGCGATGATCCGCATGCTATAAGGCGCCATGACCAAGCATGCGCCCCTGAAGCCCAATTCGCGCGTCGTCATCGGCCCGGTCGCGGTCGCCAACGATGCGCCGCTTGCCGTGTTCGCCGGGCCTTGCCAGATGGAGAGCCGCGCGCATGCCTTGGAGACGGCCACAGCTTTAAAGGAGATCGCGGCAAAGCTGGGGATCGGCCTCGTCTACAAGACGTCGTTCGACAAGGCGAACCGCACCTCGCTTGCGGCCAAGCGGGGCATCGGCCTGGCGGCGGCCCTTCCCATCCTTGCCGAGATCCGCGAGACGCTTGCACTGCCCGTCGTCACCGATGTGCACGAGGTGGCCCATTGCGCCAAAGTCGCGCCCGTCGTCGACGTTCTGCAGATCCCCGCCTTCCTGTGCCGTCAGACCGACCTGCTGGTGGCCGCCGCCCAGACCGGGCGCGTGGTCAAAGTCAAGAAGGGGCAGTTCCTGGCGCCCTGGGACATGCGCAACGTCATCAACAAGATCGTCGCTTCGGGCAATCCCAACGTGCTGCTCACCGAGCGGGGCTCCTCGTTCGGCTACAACACGCTCGTCGCCGACATGCGCGCGCTGCCGATCATGGCGGAGACCGGGTGTCCGGTGATCTTCGATGCGACCCACTCGGTGCAGCAGCCGGGCGGGCAGGGGACCAGCTCGGGCGGCGACCGCCGCTTCGTGCCGGTCCTGGCGCGGGCAGCGGTCGCCGTGGGCATCGCGGGGATCTTCATCGAGACGCACCCCGATCCCGATCGGGCGCCGTCCGACGGCCCCAACATGCTGCCGCTCAAGGACTTTGCGCCGCTGATGGCGGAGCTGATGGCGATTGATGCGCTGATCAAGGCGCCAAGGAGCGCGGGCTAGCTGGCCTGCCTCAGTCGAGGCTCAGGACCGCCATCCACAAGGGCTCGTCGCCGGCCACCAGGGTATCGCCGGGGAGAAGCCTCTGCTCATGGGCGACGGTGACGCAACCGGCCGGTCCACACATGGGCCCGGAGCTGAAGGTTGCCGCATTGAGCGCCGCGACGCTCATGGAGGTGATGAAGTAGGCGACGGTGTAGAGGCAGGTGACGACCCCCAGCGTTCGCATGACGAGATCGAAAGACATCGCGCGACCCCCTTTATTCCCTGTGGCTGCGTACCGTCGTTGACCGAGGACGCCCACCCAAAGGTTCGGGTGAAGACTGCAGCCAACGCGCTTTCACGATATGGAAAGAGCCCTTAACGCCGCGTTAAGGTTACGCATCGGTGAACGAGCCGATTCGTTGGTTCGAGCAGGCGCGCGGATAGCGCTGATCTCATTGACGAGTATCGCTGATTCCCGACGCGGCCGGGAAGCGGCAGGAGAGTGCGCGGTCGGCTCTGGCAGCCGTCGCAGTCTCGCCGGGCGGGGGGCGCCGCGAACGGCACGCGCCGCCGCGCCCCGAATGCACTTAGGGCGCGCCAAAGTGGGGGGCCCTCGTGTTAAGCTTGGTGCTTCCCCAACGATAATCTTTCCCCGATTTTGCAAGCAGGGGCGCATGGGACGGAGGAGGCATCCAAGACAGCGGCGGGCTTGGCCTTTGCCGGGTGGCCGGGAGCGACGGCACCGGAGAGAGTAAAAGGAGGGGAGAGGGAATGCCTGGCGTTACGCTGCAGGAGACCGCGGTGCTCCTGGCGGCCCTTGCGATTGCCGCCCCCCTTGCGCGCTGGCTCGGCATCGGGAGCGTGCTGGGCTACCTCGTCGCCGGCATGCTGCTCGGGCCGGCCACCATCGGGTGGGTGTTCTCCGGCTACAAGGCCAAGGAGATCTTGGATTTCGCCGAGTTCGGCATCGTGCTGCTGCTGTTCGTCATTGGGCTCGAGCTGCGCCCCAAGCGGCTTTGGGCCATGCGCAACGCCGTGTTCGGGCTTGGCAGCGCGCAAGTGGGGGCGACGGGAATAGCACTCGCAGCAGTGGCGCTGCTGCTTGGCCTGCAATGGCAGACCGCCATCTTCGTGGGGTTGGCGCTGGCGCTCTCCTCCACCGCCTTTGCGCTGCAAGTCATGGAGGAGACCGGCGATCTCACAGCCCGCCACGGGCGCCTCGGCTTTGCGGTTCTGCTGTTCCAGGACCTTTCGGCGAT
>CAYUBZ010000043.1:5122-12671 GCA_964443205.1 uncultured Hyphomicrobium sp.
CCCGCCACGGGCGCCTCGGCTTTGCGGTTCTGCTGTTCCAGGACCTTTCGGCGATCCCGCTCATCGCGCTGGTGCCGCTGTTCGCCGTGTCCGGCGCCGGCGTCGAGCACGAAGTGGAGATGGACCTGCTGGCCGGCCTCAAGGGGCTCGGCATCATCGCGGCGGTGACCGTGGGCGGCTACTACCTGCTCGATCATTTCGTGCGGCTGGTGGCGCTCGCGCGCGTGAAGGAGGCGATGACGGCTGCGGCACTGCTGACCGTCGTCGGCTTCGCCATCCTCATGCAGCAAGCGGGCGTGCCGGCCTCGCTCGGCGCCTTCATCGCCGGCGCGCTGCTTGCTGAATCCTCCTACCGCCACCAGCTCGAGGCCGACATCCAGCCCTTCGAGGGGCTGCTGCTGGGGCTCTTCTTCACGGCCATCGGTATGACGATCGACTTGGGGATACTCTTCGATCAGCCGGGCCACATCCTGGCGCTCGTCGCCGGTCTCGTCACCATCAAGGCGGTCGTGCTCTATGCGCTCGCCCGTTGGGAGGGGCTGGAGCCGGGCCCCTCGCGCCGGCTCGGACTGGCGCTTGCCCAGGGCGGCGAGTTCGCCTTCGTGCTCTTCACGGTGGGCTATTCGGCAGGTGTGCTGGAATGGGGAACCACCGAGCTGCTGACCATCGTCGTCACGCTGTCGATGGCGACGACGCCGATCCTCCTCAAGATCGAGGAGCTGGTGTCGCGGCGCCACAAGCCCGCGCCCAACTACGAGACCCCGCCCGACAACGACGGCCACGTCATCATCGCCGGCTTCGGCCGCTTCGGCCAGATCGTCGCGCGCATCCTGACGGCCAAGCGCGTGCCGTTCACCGCGCTCGACATCGACGCCGAGCAGGTGGAGTTCGTACGCCGGTTCGGCAGCCAGGCATTCTATGGGGATGCGAGCCGGCCGGAGATCCTCGATGCGGCGCACGCCCACGAAGCGCGCGCCTTCGTGCTCGCCATCGACGACGTCGAGGCCTCCACACGCACCGCCGAGCTGGTGCGTACCCGCTATCCCGACCTGCCCATCTATGCGCGCGCCCGCAACCGCGCGCACGCGCACCGCCTGCTCGACGCCGGCGTGACGCACCTGCAGCGGGCGACCTTTCTCTCGGCCATCGACATCACCAAGCAGCTTTTGCAGGGGCTGGGCGTGTCCGAGCGGGAGGCCGAGCGCATCACCCACACGTTCCGTGTGCATGACGAGCGGCGCTTGATCGAGGACTACCAGCATGCGAGCGACATGGAGAAGCTGCGCGAGCGCGCCCGCAGCGACGTAAAGACTTTGGAGAAGCTGTTCGAGGAGGATGCCGCAGAGGAGGCGCGTCTGCGCGAGGCGGCAAGCGCGGAGGAGGGCTAAAGGTGAAGCCCATCATTTGCGTGGGACATGCGGCGCTCGATTACGTGTATCGCATCGATGCGTTCCCGCCCGCGCCGACCAAGGTCCGCTCTTTGGAGCACATCGAGAGCGGCGGCGGCATGGCGGCGAACGCGGCGGCGGCGATCGCCCGGCTCGGCGCGCCGGTCGAGCTGTGGAGCCGCACGGGCGACGATGCGGCGGGCGCGCGGATCCGCGCCTTGCTCGAGGCCGACGGGGTCGACGTGAGCTTCGTCAAGGTGCACGAGGGCGCCCGCTCGTCCACGTCCGCCGTCATCGTCGACAAAAAGGGGGATCGTCTCGTCGTCGGCGAGCGCGACCACGCCATGTCGATGGACCCGAGCTGGCTGCCGTTGGGGCGCATTTCCGAGGCGGCCGCCGTACTGAGCGATCTACGCTGGGTGGAAGGAACGCGCGCCGCCTTTGCGTCGGCGCGCATCCAGGGCGTGCCGACCATACTCGACGTCGACTTGGGTGGCGGCGGCCAGTTGGCTGAGTTCCTCGCGCTTGCCGACTACGCGATCTTCTCCGGCCCGGCGCTCGACGCCTTCGCAACCGGCGAGGACGATGCCCAACGCCTTGCCGGCGTTCTGGCGATGGGGGCGACCCATGTCGGCGTGACGCGCGGGCCGCAGGGTTATTTCTGGGTCGGCAGCGACGGCAAGAGCGGCCATCAACCGGCGTTCGCCTTGGAGGTCGTCGATACCACCGGAGCGGGAGACGCATTCCACGGTGCTTTCGCCTGGGCGCTCGCCTGCGGGCGCCCAGCTCCCGATTGCGCGCGCATCGCGGCGGCCGTGTCCGCGCTGAAGTGCCGCCGCCTCGGCGCCCGCTCCGGCTTGCCCACGCGCGATGAGCTCGAAACCTTCCTCTCCGCACAGAAGCGATGATTTGCAGCCCTTGCGGGCATAGACGCGAGCCACCAGCATCGCTAAACCGTGCGGATCACAAATCGGCGGTGCGTGGGCGGCCGCCTTAGCAGGGATGGATACATGACCGAGGCGCGCGAGAGTGCCACCGTGGCGGAGCCCGTCGCGCATAAGGACGTCGCCCACAAGGACATGGCGAACGCCATCCGGGCGCTGGCCATGGACGCCGTGCAGAAGGCGAAGTCGGGCCATCCGGGCATGCCGATGGGCATGGCGGACGTGGCGACGGTGTTGTTCCGCGAGTTCTTGGCCTTCGACGCATCGGACCCGACTTGGCCGAACCGCGACCGGTTCGTCCTGTCGGCGGGGCATGGCTCGATGTTGCTCTATGCCCTGCTGTATCTCACCGGCTACCCGGGAATGAGCATCGACGAGATAAAGAACTTCCGTCAGCTCGGCTCCAAGACGGCGGGACATCCCGAGTATGGGCACGCGCCCGGCATCGAGACGACCACGGGTCCGCTGGGGCAAGGGCTCGCCAATGCGGTCGGCATGGCGCTCGCCGAGCGCCTGCTCAACGCGCGGCTCGGCAGCGACATCATCGACCATCACACCTACGCAATAGTCGGCGACGGCTGCCTGATGGAAGGCATCAGCCACGAGGCGATCTCGCTCGCGGGCCATCTGGGGCTCGGCAAGCTCATCGTGCTGTTCGACGATAACGGCATCTCGATCGACGGCCCGACGACTCTCGCCGTGTCCGACGATCAGGTGGCGCGCTTCAAGGCTTGCGGGTGGAACGCGGTGCGCATCGATGGCCACGACCCCAAGGCGATCTCGGACGCCATCGCCAAGGCCCGCGCCGACAGCTCCAAGCCGTGGCTGATTGCGTGCAAGACGACGATCGGCTTCGGCGCGCCGACCAAGGCCGGCACGGCCTCCACCCACGGTGAGCCCTTGGGCGAGGAGGAGATCAAGGGCGCGCGCGCCAAGCTCGGATGGCCCTATCCGCCCTTCGAGGTCCCTGAGCCTGTGCTCGGCGCCTGGCGCGCGGTGGGTGAGCGCGGCGCCAAGGCGTGCGCCGCTTGGAAGGCGCGCGTTGCCGGAAATGCCGCCGCCACCACCGCACTCGCCGAGCCGGCGGGGGCACCCGAGATGCCAGCCGTAATCGACGCGGTTGCCGCGGCGAAACGCACCTTTGCGGCCGACGACAAGTCGCGCGCGACGCGCGTGTGGTCGCAGATGACGCTGGAGCGCATCGTGCCGGTGCTGCCCGAGTTGATCGGCGGCTCGGCCGACCTCACCGGCTCCAACGGCACGCGCACCAAGCTGCACACGGCGATTTCCAAAGGCGACTTCTCCGGCAACTACATCCACTACGGCGTGCGCGAGCACGCCATGGGCGCGATCATGAACGGTATCGCCCTCAACGGTGGGCTCATTCCCTATGGCGGCACCTTTCTCGTCTTCACCGACTATGCCCGCGCCGCCATTCGCCTCTCGGCGCTGATGCGCCAGCGCGTGATCTACGTGATGACGCACGACTCCATCGGGCTCGGCGAGGACGGCCCCACGCATCAGCCGATCGAGCATCTGGCGGCCTTGCGCGCCATTCCGCATCTGCTGGTGCTGCGCCCGGCCTGCGGTATCGAGACGGCGGAGTGCTGGGAGATCGCCCTTGCGCACGCAGACAACCCGTCGATCCTGGCGCTGTCGCGCCAGGGGGTCGCCAATGTGCGATCGGCGCCGTCAAAGGAAAACCTGAGCGCCAAGGGCGCCTACGTCCTGCGCGAGCCCGAGGGGGGCCGCGACGCGACCTTGATCGCCACCGGCGCCGAAGTGGGGATCGCCGTCGATGCGGCGGACGCACTGTCCAAAGAGGGCGTGCGCGCCGCCGTCGTATCGATGCCGTCGATGGAGCTGTTCCGCGCGCAAGATGCGGCCTACCGCGCGCAGGTCCTGGGGAGCGCCCCGCGCATCGCCATCGAGGCGGGCGTCGCCCAATGCTGGTACGAATGGCTGGGCGACACCGGCGTCTTTGTCGGCCTCTCCGACTTCGGGGCCTCGGCACCGGCGCCGAAACTTTTCGAGCACTTCGGTCTCACGCCTGAGAAAGTCGTCAAGACCGCGCACCGTCTTCTCAAGAAGTAGAGCTGCCGCCAGCATGGACCTCGATCACCTCAAGCCGATCGCCGACGTGGACGTGGCGAACAAGCGCGTGCTGGTGCGCGCCGACCTCAACGTGCCGGTCAAGGACGGCACGGTGACGGATGCCACGCGGCTGACCCGGCTCGTGCCCGGGCTCGAGGATTTGTGCGCGCGCGGCGCCCGCGTGGTCGTGATCTCGCACTTCGGCCGGCCCAAGGCGGGACCCGATCCGGCCCTGAGCTTGCACCCCGTTGCCGCCAAGCTCGGCGATCTCTTGGGCCGGCCCATACAATTCGTGCCCGACTGCATCGGGCAGACGGCCGAGAGCGCGGTCAATGCGCTGGGCCCGGGTGAGATCGCCGTTCTGGAGAACCTGCGCTTCCACAAAGGCGAGGAGAAGAACGATCCGGACTTTGCAGCCGCGCTCGCGCGCTGCGGCGATCTCTACGTCAACGATGCGTTCTCGGCCGCGCACCGCGCGCACGCGTCGACGGAAGGCATTGCGCATCTGCTCCCGAGCTACGCCGGGCCTTTGATGCTGGAGGAGATCGAAGCGCTGCGCCGGGTGCTCGAGAAACCGCAGCGGCCGACGGCGGCGCTCATCGGCGGCGCCAAGGTGTCGAGCAAAATTCCGGTCCTCGAGCATCTCATCGCCAAGGTCGACAAGCTCCTCATCGGCGGCGGCATGGCCAACACCTTCTTGCTGTCGCACGGCGTCGATGTCGGCAAGTCTCTGGCCGAGCCGGATCTCGTCGGAACCGCGCGCGAGATCATGACGGCGGCCAAGCAGCGGGGCTGCGCGGTCGTGCTGCCGGTCGACGCGGTGATTGCCCGCGACTTCCGCGCCGGCGAGGCGCACGCCGTCGTGCCGACGCTGGCGGTGCCGAGCGACGCCATGATCCTCGACGTCGGCCCGAAATCGATCACGCACATGAGCGAGGTACTGAAGGAGTGCAAGACGCTGCTTTGGAACGGACCGCTCGGCGCCTTCGAGGTTCCCCCCTTCGGGGAGGGCACCTTTGCGCTGGCGCGCGAGGCGGCCCGCCTCACTAAAGCCGGCAAGCTAGTGACGGTCGCCGGCGGGGGCGATACGGTGGCCGCCCTCAACGCGGCCGGCGTGGCGGGCGATTTCACCTACGTCTCGACGGCAGGCGGCGCCTTCCTGGAATGGCTGGAGGGCCGCGAGCTGCCGGGGGTGGCGGCGCTGGCCCGCGCAAATGCATGAATTTGCACGAACTTTGTCGAGCACAAACGTAGGATGAGGACTTTGCGCCTAGAGTAGCGCCAACCCATGTTCGCAGATTTGCAAATCTATCTCGGCGTCGGGCTCGCGGGCCTCGTGAGTTTCTTAAGCCCGTGCGTGTTGCCGCTGGTGCCGCCGTATCTGGGGTACCTCGGCGGCACGACCATCGACGAGTTCACCGCCGAGGGCGGCGTGCCCAAGCACGTGTGGAGCCGCGTCGTCACGGCGTCGATCATCTTCGTGTTGGGCTTCACCACCGTGTTCGTCGGCCTAGGGGCCGGTGCCTCCTACTTCGGTCAGCTCATCCAGAGCTACAAGCGCGAGCTGGAGATCGTCGCAGGACTCATCATCATCGTGTTCGGTCTGCACTTCCTCGGCGTCTTTCGCATCGCGTTGCTCTACCGCGAGGCGCGCTATCACAGGCCTCACCATCACGGGGTGAGCTACGTCGGCGCCTATGTCATCGGTCTCGCCTTCGCGTTTGGCTGGACGCCGTGCATCGGTCCGGTGCTGGCGACCGTGCTGGCACTTGCCGCCAACGAGGGCAGCCTCGCCACCGGCGTGAAGCTGCTGTTCGTCTATTCGTTGGGGCTCGGCATTCCCTTCATCCTGGCGGCCGTGGCGATCCAGCCGTTCATCGCCTTCATGCAGCGCTTCCGCCGCCACCTCGACAAGGTGGAGATGGTGATGGGCGCCGTCCTGGTGGTGACGGGGCTGCTGTTTCTCACCGGCTCCATCAATTGGTTCGGCAGCTGGCTGCTCGACGCGTTCCCTGGGCTAGGGCAGCTCGAGGCCTGGGTCACGCCCAAGGACCTCGGCACCGAGATCATGCAACAGGGCCGCTAGATGCGCTCATGACCGAGGATGCCGCCCAGACGATCCCGATCGCGCTCACCATCGCCGGGTCGGATTCCTCAGGCGGCGCCGGGATCCAGGCCGACCTCAAGACCTTCACCGTGCTGGGCGTCTATGGCGCGAGCGTCGTGACCGCGCTCACCGCGCAGTCGACGCGCGGCGTCGACGGCATCCTTGGCGTGCCGCCGGACTTCGTCACGCAGCAGATCGCATCGGTGGCCGGGGATCTGCGCATCTCTGCGGTGAAGACCGGAATGCTCAACAATGCCGACACCGTGCGCGCGGTCGCCGAGGCGGTGAAGCGTTACGACCTGCACCCGCTCGTCGTCGACCCCGTGATGGTGGCGACGAGCGGCGATTCCCTCATGAGCGAGGACATGGTCGCGGCGCTGAAGGAGGAGCTTCTTCCGCTCGCCGACCTGTTGACCCCAAACCTCACCGAGGCCGCGCGCCTGCTCAAAGGCTATCCCGCTGCCAGATCGCATGAGATGGTGTTGCAGGGTCGCAAGCTGCTGGCACTCGGCTGCAAGGCCGTCGTCATCACGGGCGGAGACGCCTATGGTCGGATGGCGTTGGATATGCTCGTCGACGGCAGCGGAAGCGACGGGCTGATGCACTTGGAGCTGCCGCGCATCAAAACGAAGAATACGCACGGCACCGGTTGCACGTTCTCGGCGGCCGTGACGGCCCATCTGGCGCGGGGTGAGCCCTTGCGCCAAGCCGTGGAGGCGGCCAAGCGATTTGTTCACGAAGCGTTACAGAGCGGCCGGACGATTGGCCAGGGCGCCGGGCCCGTCGATCACCTGCACGCCCTGCAGACGAAGCCGGACCGCCGTTAGGCCCGGATTTTCGGGCGCTAGAGGGGGTGTTGCAGGGATGCATCGACGCCGGCCCAAAGCGCCTTTCCCCACTTGCGAGCGCGCCGCTCATCTGCAAGAAAATTAAGCAACACGATGCGCTTGCATCGTATTCAGCTCCGGGGGGAGCGTCGGGCGCGCGATTAGGGGCGCCGCCCGATTTGGCTGAAG
>CAYUBZ010000044.1:0-1492 GCA_964443205.1 uncultured Hyphomicrobium sp.
ACCCAACCGGAGATGGTCAGCGAAACCTTGCGGTTGCCCTTGCGGGCGGTCGTGGCCTCGAGCTCGGCGATGCGCTCCTCGAGATCTGCGCAGCAGTTGCCCCCGAAGTCGGCGGCGGACGCGCTGCTGACGGAAAGCCCGCCAACCAGCAGGCCTGCTGCCACCAGGGCACCCAAACTATACTTTTTCATTGACCTACTCCCGTCTGCTTACTTTCTGATGGCGACGCCACGCACAAGTGCCGCCTACTCCCTACAAACCCTATGCACTCGTCGAACGCTTGCACCCACACTTCGAACACTTGCACCGCGGTCGTCGCAAAAACGAATCACCGCTCGGGGCAAAACATAAGCAGAGATTGTATGCACAGGAAACGGGCTGTGTGCTCAAAGCTGCGGAATCCCCTGACGTTGTGGCCCGTCTGCAACGACTGGAATTCGACCCTAAGGTATTGAAATCCCCCCTCTATCCTTGTCACACGACGACATTTGGTGCGGAAAGTATCCCCATCGGTCTGCGCGCGGGGACTTGATCCGGCGCGACTCACCCCGCCCGATCCCTCTGCGCGCGCTCAGTGTGTCGCTCCCTGCCCGCCCTTCTTTCGCGACTGGATGAACTCGCGCGAGATAAGGGCCAAAAGGATGACGGCAAACGCCATGGAGTGGGTCACCAGCACCGTCATTGGGCGGTCGGCGAAGCTTTGCCCGACGAAGTACTCGAAGAAGGCCGGCTGGAACCGTTCCGCCTGACCGTAGAGGGCGCGATACTGGTCGAGGGTGGCATCGAGCAGCTGGTAGGTATTGGCCAGCGCCTTGCCGTTGATCCACTCGAACAGCACAACGCCGGCCAGCGCGAAGACGCGCGCGATGGCGTTCAAGGACTCCACGGCCTCGTCATAGATGAAGAGCAGCGCGAAGATGGCGATGTGCACGGTGACGAAGAACTGCCACAGGAAGTCGATTTGCCCCCGAAACGCTAGGATGGCATCGATCAGCGTCGCTTCTTGGATCATGGCGGCTTCCCCCCTGAGAGCGCAGCCTTCGACGTACAACTCTTTGGCGGAAACCGCCACGAGGAACATCGGCGCACCGGACGTCGATGCCTGACAGTATGCGGTGATTGTGACGACAGACCCGGTTCGACGCCGCGGCACATCTGGGCCCATTCTGAGTAGCGCGCGCCAATTGGCGGGCCGCGACGCGGCGCACGCAACCCGCTTGCTCGCGCGCGTTGACTGCATTAGATTGTTGCGGCGCAACAAGGGCGCCAAAACGGATCGTGGACAGGCTGCTTCGACCGGCAGGCTGAAGCGAAGTGGGGACGCACGCAAAGTGGGGGCAGTGCGGCCGAACACGCTCCGTATTTTCCCGGGAAGGACCACCAAGAAGGGACTGGCAGGCCACTCTTAAGGGAATTCCGCGATGGAGCTTGCCTCTGCAACGCGGGATTTGCCGCGGAAGTGAACGCCAGAGGTGCATCGCGCGTTCTCTAG
>CAYUBZ010000044.1:1592-8134 GCA_964443205.1 uncultured Hyphomicrobium sp.
GCGGATGGATCGCCGATCGGTCCTCATGGGGGCAGGTGTGGCGCTGCTCGAGGTGGGTGCTCGCGGCGCCGGCCTCAGCCGTGCGTTCGCCGCACCGGCTTTCGACGCCAACACCAGCTTTGCGCCGGCCCACGTGCAAGACCTCGCCGAGCAGCTCTCCGCCGCGCCCTTCGTCAAGCCGTTGGCGGCGCTGCCGCCGTCCTACCGGCGCGTCGACTACGACCAGTACCGCGACATCCGCTTCCGCTCGGATCAGGCGATCTGGCGCGGTGAGAAGCTCGATTTCGAGCTGCAGCTTCTCCCCATGGGGTGGCTGTTCGACGTCCCGCTGGAGATTTGGCTGGTCGAGGGCGGAACGGCCAAGCGCATGGCGGCCAACAAGGACTTGTTCTCGTTCGGCCCGCTCATGGGCGATGTGGACAGCGGCGCGCCGTATGGGTTCTCCGGCTTTCGCGTTCACGGCCCCATCAACCGGCCCGACTACTACGACGAGTACGTGGTGTTCCAAGGGGCCAGCTATTTCCGCGCGGTCGGCCGCGGAGAGGTCTACGGCCTCTCCGCGCGCGGCCTCGCCATCGACACCGCGCGTCCGGGCGGCGAGGAGTTTCCGATCTTCCGCGCCTTCTGGATCGAGAAGCCCAAGCCGAGCGCGCGCGCCATCACGGTGCACGCGCTGCTCGACAGCGTGTCGACGACGGGGGCCTACAAGTTCGAGATCAGTGCCGGCGAGGCAACGACCATCGACGTGGACGCGACGCTTTATCCGCGCCGGACGCTGACCCACGTCGGGCTGGGGCCCTTGACCAGCATGTACCTGCACGGACCGGGACATCATCGCATCGACGACGACTTCCGCCCGGCCGTGCACGACAGCGACGGCCTCGCCATCTACAACGGCAGCGGAGAATGCATCTGGCGGCCGCTGACCAACCCGCGCACGCTGCAGACGAGCGCGTTCATGGACCGGAACCCGAAAGGCTTCGGGCTGTGTCAGCGCGCCAGGTCCTTTCACGCCTACGAGGATCTGGAGGCGCGCTATGAGCGCCGGCCCTCGGTCTGGATCGAGCCCAAGGGGGCCTGGGGCCCGGGCTACGTCGAGCTGATCGAGATCCCGACGGATGAGGAGATCCACGACAACATCGTGGCCTACTGGAAGCCGACCAACGGGCCCGAGCCCGGCAGCGCCTTCGCCTTCGCCTACCGCATGCATTGGACCGACGAGATTCCGGTCGCGTGGAGTGGTGCGCGTGCAAGTGCAACGCGCGTCGGCAAGGGAAAGAAGGACGATACCACGCTCTTCGTCGTCGACTTCACCGGCCCCGCCGTTGGCGGAGAGCAGATGCCGGTCGCGGCCGTTACCGCCAACCCCGGGACCGTCTCTAACGTCGCCGTGCACGCCAATCCCGAGATTGACGGCGTGCGCGTCAGCTTCGAGCTCGACCCGGCGGGAACCGAGCTGTGCGAGCTCCGTCTGGCTCTGAGGCTCGCGGATCGCCAGATCTCCGAGAGTTGGCTCTATCGATGGACCAAAGCATGAGTAAGCTCACCGTTGTCGGCAGCGACGCGAGCTGCCCTGGGCTTTTGCCTCCCGAGGCGCCGCTCGACATGCCGGATCAGGACTTCGCCAAGCGCCAGCGATTGGAGCGCCGCGCACGCCGCGGCTATTGGATCCCGCGGGCAGCCCTATTTGCGGGCACGCTCGTTTTGACCGCGGCGTTCGGCTACGAGCTCTACGGCGTGCTGGGGCTGGAGCAGCTCACGCCGATCCAGTTCCTCTTCCTGGTGTTGTCGACGATCGCTTTCGGCTGGGTCGCGCTCGGTTCGCTTTCCGCGGTCTTGGGCTTCCTGCCGCTGTTCTCCGGCGAGAAGGTCGACACCATCGACCTGCCGCCGCCCGACGGCGCGCTTACCACGCGCACGGCACTTCTGTTCCCCGTCTTTCACGAGGAGCCGCCGCATATCGCCGGCACGGTGCAGGCGATTGCGCTCGAGCTGCAGTCGATGGGCCACGCTGGCGCCTTCGACGTCTTCATCCTGTCCGATACGCGCGACGAGCACGAAGCTGCGAAGGAGACGGCGGCTTTTGTCCCGCTCATGCAGCGCTTGGCGTCCGTCCTCCCCGTCTACTATCGCCGGCGCCGGGAGAACGGCGGCCGCAAGTCCGGCAACATCAAGGACTGGGTCCGCCGCTTCGGCGCGGCCTACGACCACTTCGTCGTGCTCGACGGCGACAGCGTCATGTCGGGCACGACGCTGGTGCGCCTCACGCTCACCATGCAGCGCGACGGACGCGCGGGGCTGATCCAGACCGTTCCCCGTCTGACGGGCGCCGTCACGCTGCTCCAGCACCTTCAGCAGTTCGCCTCGAACCTCTACGGGCCGCCGGTCGCCGCCGGCCTCGCCTTCTGGCACCGAGACCAGGGCAACTATTGGGGCCACAACGCCATCCTTCGCACCCGGGCCTTCGCGGCGGCTGCCGGATTGCCGACGCTGCCGGGGCCGGCGCCGTTCGGCGGCGACATCCAGAGCCACGACTTCGTCGAGGCCGTGCTTCTCCAGCGCGCGGACTGGGGGGTTCACATGGTCCCCGCGGTCGAGGGGTCGTATGAGGGCCAGCCGCCGACGCTGCCCGACGTCATCGCGCGGGACCGGCGCTGGGCGCAGGGCAACCTGCAGCATCTTTCGATCGTGCGCGCGTCGGGTCTGACGCTCATGGGCCGCATCCATCTGCTGATGGGTGCCACCTCTTATCTTGTCTCGCTCGTGTGGGCGGCCTCGCTCATCGTCGGCGTCGTGCTGGCGCTGCAGGGCCAGCAGATGATCCCGAGCTACTTCATCGACAAGAAGACGCTGTTCCCGGTGTGGCCCGTCATCGATCCGGGCGCCGCCCTACGGCTGCTGTTGGCGACCATGGCGGTCGTGCTGTTGCCCAAGATGCTGGGCCTTCTTTTGGAGATGAAGCGCGCGCGCTACGCGCGCGAGCCGTTGGGCACCTTGCGCGCCGTGCTCGGCGTGGCGACGGAGACCATCTTCTCCGTTCTCCTGTCACCCATCCTGATGGTCACGCAGACGGTCGCCGTCTTCCAGGTGTTCCTAGGCCGCGACTCGGGCTGGGGCGCGCAAGCGCGCAACCGCAAGCGCATGCGCTTTTCCGACGCGCTCTACTTTCACTATAGGCACATGGTTGTCGGCGCTCTGCTCGCGCTCGCGTGCTGGGAGGCGTCGCCGCAGGTGCTGGCCTGGATGTCGCCGGTGATCGCCGGCCTGTTGCTGTCGGCGCCACTGAGCTGGCTGACGGCGCGGCCCGCCGGATTTGTCGCGCGTGCGCTTCTGTCGACGCCCGATTGCCGCTGCCCGCCGGCCATCATCGAGAACGCGCAGCGCGCGCGCGGTGAATGGGCGGTGGCGACGGCCCGCGCATCCGCCGAGCCCGATGCCTTGGGGCGTGCACCGCACGCAGCTTAAGTGGACGCGGCCGTGCGGCGGAAAGCCTCCGCCAGCATGTCGCGCGCCCGGATCGGCGGCGCCGAGATGAAGGGCAACGGGCGGCAGACGTCGACGGCGGCCGCGCCGACCCTGGAGGTGAGCGCGCCGTTGAAGGCGCCTTCGCCCAGCCGCCGCGACAGGCGGCGCAACAGGTCCTGGCCGAGGAACTGACCCAGGAGATCGTCGGTGAGGGCGACGCCGCCCGTGGCGATGATGTGGCCGACGACCATGCGCCCCAAGCGCAGCGCGCCGAGCGGACCCGGCCGGCCGCCGTAGAGCCCGGCGACCGCGCGCAGCATGCGCAAGTTCTCGATGAGCACGTAGAGCATGGCAATCCAGGCCATCGGACTGATCGCCGTCACCATGCCGATGCGCTTGGCCGCGGCGAGCACGGTGCGGCGCGCCTCCTGGTCGAGCGGCATCATCAGCTCGCGGTCGGCGAGCGCTAAGAGCTCGCCCGGATTGAGCACCGCCTGCTCGTGCTCGGTAAAGCGCGCCAAGGGCCAGGCGAGGTCGGCGCGGGCCGAGAGAATGGTCTTGAGATGGCGCACGGCACGGCGCTCCCGCGCCAGGTCGCTTTCCTTCAGCGCCTCGCGCACCTCCGACCTGAGGCGGCTGAGCCGCGCCAAGCGGAAGAGTCCGATGATCTCGCGCAAGATCAGGACAAGCACCGACAGCCCGACAAGGCAAAGCAGCGCAAAGGCGAGCCAGCCGACCCAGTCCTGACGCTGAAGCGCGACCTCCACGTAGCGCGTGAACCACAAGACGGTCGCCATGGCGAAGAGCCCGACCATGCTCGAGACGAGCAGCGCGCCCCAGCGGATGCCCCGCGACAGATCGGCGAACGTGGGGCGCACGGTGGTGCGGGCCTCTTGCCGCGACTTGCGCGCCTTGAGCGGGGTTTCCCGCGCGGCCTCCGCAGAGGCCGCCGGCTCGGCCGGGGCGTTGAGCGCGGGATCGTCGGGCGCGAAGGCGCGTGGGCGACGGGTATCGAGGTCCGAGGTCATGCGAGCCAGTCCGCCAGAAGGAAGTCGAGGGCGCGGTCGAGACGAATATGGGGAAGCGCCGGCGCTTCGCCGTCTGCCCCTGCGGGTAGCACACGCGGCGGCCGGAAGCGCACGAAATGTAGCCCGGTCGGCGCCGCTCCGGGCTTAAGCGCGGCCTCGGCGTTCTCGGGCAGGTCGCCGGGAAAGACGGCGGCCTCCTCGCGGCCATCGAAGGTCTTGTCGCCCACGCGCTCCCCCGGCATCGGCACGCCCACGATGCAGGGCAGCAATTCGTCGCCGAGCTTGGCTTCCGCCTCGTAGGTGGCGCGCAGGGCGGCCAGCGCCTGCACGCCCACCTCGGCTCCCGTGCCGCTGGCGCGCCCCATGGCCCGCTCGGTGATGACGCGCAGGATGGCCTCGAGCCGGTCGTGGCTGGAGGAATGGATGTGATCGGCCTTGGTGGCGGCAAACAGCAGCTTGTCGATGCGCCGGCCCAGAAGGGCTGCGAGCCACGTGCTGGCGCCGGTACGAAAGACGCTTAAGACAGCGTCGAGCGCGTGCTGCAGGTCGGCCACCGCCGCGCCCCCCTCGTTCAAGGGTCCCAGCACGTCGACGAGCACGATCTGGCGGTCCAATCGACTGAAGTGATCGCGGAAGAACGGGCGCACGACATGGGCCTTATAGCTTTCGAAGCGTCGCGCCATCATGGCGGCGAGCGAGGCGCGCGGCGGCGAGCGCTTGGCCTCGAGCGCCAGCGGGCAGAAGGTCAAAAGCGGCGAGCCCTCGAGGTCGCCCGGCATCAGGAAGCGGCCGGGGCCGCTCGTATGCAGCACGTGGTTGGCGGCGCGGGCGCCCTTCAGGTACTCGGCGTAGACGCGGGCCCCCTTGAGCGCCACTTGCTCGTCCTTGCGCGCGGCGGGATCGACGGTGCCGATGAAGTCGAGCCAGGGCTTGGCGTGCGCTTGGTGGCGCGCGTCGCGGGCCTGCGCGACGGCGGCCGCCGACCAGCTCTCGTAGCTCTGGTCGAGAAGCGCCAGGTCGAGCAGCCATTCGCCGGGGTAGTCGACGAGATCGAGATTGAGCCGCGAGACGCCCAAGGCCCTTCGCAAGGCGCTTTTCGAGCGATACTCGATGGTGATGCGGACCTGGCTCAAGCGCCAGGTGCTCTCGGGCCATTCGGGCGGGTCGGCCCCCAAGGTCTCCAAATGCCCCTCGTAATCGAAGCGCGGGACCGCGTCGTCGGGCTGGGGCTCCAGATAGGCGCGCTCGATGCGCCCTTCCGCTTCGGGGAAGAAGAACGGCAGCCGCCCCCCGGAGACCAGGTTGCGGATCAGCGCCGTGATGAAAACCGTTTTGCCGGCCCGCGACAGCCCGGTGACGCCGAGGCGCAAGGTGGGCGTCATCATGTCGGTCAGGAGCATGCCGGCACGATGGATGGCTTGGCGCGTGGTGTCGTCCAGATCGGAGAGCGGCAAGGGGACCTCGCAGGGGTCCCCTTAGCTAGAGCGAAGCGGGCGCCTGGGCAAGGCTGCGGCTGTTAGCCGTAGAAGACGACGAGTATGCCGGCGGCCATCACCGTCATCCCCATGAGGATGATCAGGCCGCTGCGCAAGAACTCCGACATTGCACGCTCCATTCGCGTGGTTTGGCTTCTATTGGTGACAACTTAGCAAGCAGGGCTGAACAAGCCCTGAAGCCGATCTTCAACCCAGGTTCATGTTCAGGGCTGTTACGCGCGTGACCCGCAACGCCGCTGCCGGGCCACTTTAACCGGACGAACGGCAGCAACGCCGCGATCCGTCGCGTTTACGTTACGACTGCGACATACTGAGCGCCGCCAGACGGCAGAAACGCTGAATTCCTCTGCAATCTATACGGATTCGGCGCCCCAACGGTTGCAACGGAGCCTCACTGGTCGGCCTGTGGGCGGCTCGATGTCGGTTTCCAGTCGGCGGTGTGCATCGGGATCGTCGACCGCCGGAACGCCAGCGACTGCATGGAGAAGTACGGCAGGGTCATCGTGACGTCGATGGGCTCGGGCAGGGCCGGCGCCAGCATCCCGAATAAGGC
>CAYUBZ010000044.1:8234-9406 GCA_964443205.1 uncultured Hyphomicrobium sp.
GGAAAGCTGCTGGTCGTTGGCGCCATCGGCATCGCCCAGGACATTGGCATCTCCGAGACCGTGATCGGCCTCACGATCGTCGCCATCGGGACCTCGCTGCCGGAGCTGGTGACATCGGTGATCGCCGCGATCCGTCGCCACGGCGACATGGCGCTCGGCAACATTCTTGGCTCCAATATCTACAATATCCTCGCCATCGCCGGCGTTACCGCGCTCATCGCGCCGACCACGATCCCGCCCCAGATCGTGCGCTTCGACAGCTTCGTCATGCTTGCTGTCTCGATCTTGCTCCTCATTGTTGCGCGCACAGGCTATCGGATCACCCGGGGCGAAGGCGCGGTGCTCCTCGCCTGCTATGGCGGGTATCTGTTTGCAATTTGGCCAACCTAATCGGAGCGGGCGTTACTGCTGCCCCTTGCGCCGCGACATGAGCATCGTCGGCGAATTCGGGCCAATCTGAGGTCCGTTTTCCCGCCTTCTTGAAACGGTCATTCTTGGTTGCCACTTAGCCGAGATCACGGAAGCACAACCCAGCGAGTCGAACATGAAATTGCGGCAGCCTCCTATCGTTCACGTCTGCGCGTTGAGGCACGTGCCAGAAATGGCGAAACGCATTGGGGCCCGCCACCTCGTCAGCTCCATCAACGCTGACTTGCTTCCCGATACGCCAGCAATGATCGCACCAGCCCGTCATCTAAAGCTGGACATGCACGATATCGCTGTGGCGCAACCCGGCTATTCTCCTCCAAGCGCGGATCATGTCGTGGAACTGCTCAACTTCGTGGAGAATTGGGACAAACAGGCACCGATGCTGATCCACTGCTTTGCCGGACTCAGTCGTTCGACAGCGACTGCGTTCATCGCGCTTTGCGCGATGAACCCTCGCACACCCGAGGCGATCATTGCGCGCGCCTTGCGGCGATCCTCCGATACCGCGGTCCCAAACCGCTTGTTCGTTGCGCTGGCAGACGACGTACTTGGTCGTGATGGCCGCATGGTCGCAGCACTGACCAGCATGGGACCAAATAGGCCCGCCCTAGAGTGCACTCCATTCGGAGTTAAGGCCCTTCACGGTCCGAGTGAGAGCAAGACTGCGCATCAAGCTGCGTAAGGATCCTTGTCTCGCGTGCTGTCAATTGGGCGCCGCTCCTTCGGCAACGAGCAATCTCCTG
>CAYUBZ010000044.1:9506-12646 GCA_964443205.1 uncultured Hyphomicrobium sp.
GTGGCCGTCAAAATGGGACGCTGATCCGGGGGGAGTAGGTCGGAATATAAGGACCAGCGCCCCGCCACCGCCCTGGGGGTAAGGGCTCTTCCGCGAGGGACGGAAGGGGTGGCCACGAAATAATACTCCGAACGCGGATGAAAATCCAAAATCTAGGCGATTAACCCTAGCGTCGATTGCAAACTGAGATAGCGCCGAGTGCTTGTTCGCCGGGGTTACAGCCCCAGCATCACAGTCCGCTATTGTCCTGGGATATCCCCAAGTTCATGGATGGGGCACTGACCGCGAGTCTGAGTGCCTTAGTGCAGCGCCCGCCGAGCCAAATCCAACCCTTGGGCGGTCGGATGCCATTGGCCCTCGCTATATGCCACCAAACCCCGGCGCGCCAGGCGCCGCGCGATCATGTAGTGCTGAGGTGGGAAATCTGAAAGCGGTCTCATTGCGAGCAGCGTTAGAATTGCCGCCTCATCGCCGTTTAATTCATGCATGACGCAACCCCTCAAATATTAGATTTCGCCAGTGCGGCGATCCTAACGACTACTCAGCAGCCGCGTACCATCCCTCACTGTGCAGCCTGTGGATATCCCGAGGAATTTCACGATAAGAGGATCAGGGGCCACTGTTTGCCCATTCCGACCAGCGCTGGGCGCGTGCCGAATTGACGCTCAACTGGGCGTCAGTTGAGACGCGTAACTTCGGCAGCCATGTCGGGAACGAGGCGCACCCGGTACTTGGCGTTGTCGCAATTCAGAATCCAGACGGCATCGTCCGAGATGGTCTGGTCGCGCTCCGCGCTGAGCGGTTTGTCGCAAGCATACCCCTGGTCGCGTATCTGCACCGCAATAATCTCCGCGGGCATTTCCTCGGCGGCTTGTGCCGTGCCGATTCCAGGACCGCTTAGGACTATCGCCGATACCAAGCGAAGACCGAGTGCCAGAGATGGGACAGTCGTTCTCACAGCATAAGCTCCTGTTCCCGAGCCTCGGCTGAACGAGCCTAGAGCACCACAGCCATGGCGGACGCCAGCCACTTACGGCTTCACTTTGTGCCGAGAACGATGTCAGAAGCGTTCCGGGTTTCGGCAAAATTTTGCCGATCGGGACCCCAATGAGCGGGGCGCGCGCGGGTATCCGGCTTCCGCTTTGAGATGCAATGCGGTCATCATCACCGGTGGCATGAGATTCTGCCGAACCCTACTGCCCCTTGCGCCGGCTCATGAAGGCGATGCGCTCGAACAGGTGGATGTCCTGCTCGTTCTTCAAAAGCGCGCCGGCGAGCGGCGGGATCAATTTGCGTGAATCCGTCTCGCGCAGGGTCTCATGGGGAATCTCCGGGGGCATGCGTAGCCCTAGCTCAATCGACGGTGACCGCCACCCGGTGCATGGCGTTGTTGACGTAGCCGCCTGGGTTCCAAATCACCGCGTGCGGCTGGCTGATGCCCTGATCATTGGTGGCGCGCGCCCAGATCTCGTAGTAGCCGGGTTGCGGCAGCTGCAGATTGGTCCGCCAGTTCTGCCACGCGAAAGGATTGATCGGCGGATCGAGCTGCGCTTTGTGCCAGGTCTGGCCGAAGTCATATGAGACGGCGAGGTCGGTCACGGGATGCGCGCCGCCCCACGCGTGGCCGCGCACCTCGACGTTGCCGCCGGCGGGTCTGGCACCTGTCTGCGGCGAGGTGATCAGCGACTTCACGGGCATCTCCTCGATGATGACCATGTCCTTGGCGTCCACCTTCTCGCCGGGTGCCACGGGTCGCTTTGGCAGGCGGCAGGTTTCCATGCCGGCGCCATCGTGCACCTTGTCGCGCACCCACACGCGACTAAGCCACTTGTGGGAGCACGAGCCCGGATACCCGGAGGCGACAAGACGCACAGGCGCGCCATACTGTGGGCGCAGCGGCTCTCCGTTCTGCTCGAAGGCAATGAGCGTGTTGGGCTCCATCGCTTTGGCAATGGGAAGGCCGCGGGATTGTACCAGCTTGCTCGGATCGCCGGAGACGTGCGTGTCGGCGCCCTCGTGACCGGTATAAACGGCCGATGGCTTGACGCCGGCGGCCTTGAGCACGTCGCCGAGCCGCACGCCCGTCCACTCCGAGCATCCCACCGCGCCGCAGCGCCACAAATGGCCGCCGGTTGCCGGATCGAAGAAGGCATTGCCGTTCTGCGCGTTCTCGATGACGAGCGCGCGCTTGTGCAGGTCGAAGTTCTTCTTCAAGTCGGCGAGCGATAGCTTCAAAGGTTTCTCCACTTCGCCGTCGATCGCGATCACCCATTCCTTCTCGTCCACATTCTTGGGTGGAATGCCGTGGTTGCTGACGTAGTGGCGCGCCGTCGGCGTCACGGGATCGTCGAGCAGATGCACCGGCGTCTCGGCCTTGAGCGGCGGCCCTTTGACCACGTGCAGACCGTCCATGCCTTCGGTGTTCATCGTGTCGGCGAGCGCGACGGGGATGAAGCCTGCGGGCATGTAGCGGTGGAAGGGGATGGTGGCACCCAGCATTGCGCCCATGGAGGCGAGCCCGGCGCCCTTAAGGAATCCACGCCGCCCGGTTGCAGTGCGGCGACCGAAGACGAGCGCATCGGCGCGCTCGGGGTCGTGCTGATAAAGCTCGAAGAGGCTGCGTTCCGCCGGTCTGTTGCCCATGGCGCGCTCCTGTCGTGCAGACGTGCGAAGGAGCGCAAGCGTTGCATGGGCCCAGTAACGGCGCGTGAACGCAAAAGGAAGAATGTGCCTTAAGACAGCACAATTAGTGCCCGCATCGCACGTGCATTAGTGCTGCCCCTTGCGCCGCGACATGAAGGCGATGCGCTCAAACAGGTGTACGTCCTGCTCGTTCTTCAAAAGCGCGCCCGCGAGCGGCGGGATCAATTTGCGGCTGTCCGTCTCCCTGAGCGTCTCGGGCGACACGTCCTCGTTCAAGAGCAGCTTGATCCAGTCGAGCAGCTCCGACGTCGACGGCTTCTTCTTGAGGCCCGGCACCTCGCGGATCTCATAGAAGATGCGCATCGCCTCACCGACGAGCCGCCCCTTGAGGCCGGGGAAATGTACGTCCACGATCTGCTGCATAGTGTCGGCATCGGGAAAACGGATGTAGTGGAAGAAGCAGCGGCGCAAAAAGGCGTCGGGCAGCTCCTTTTCGT
>CAYUBZ010000045.1:0-8783 GCA_964443205.1 uncultured Hyphomicrobium sp.
AGCGTCGGGCGCGCGATTAGGGGCGCCGCCCGATTTGGCTGAAGAACCGGTCCGGACTATCCGGGCCGGTTTCTTTTTGTGCGGCGCGGCCCCGCCCTCTTCACCGGGTCTACATCTGTCTGCTGCAGTACGCGTCCCACGCCACGAGCCGCAGTTGAGCGCGCGGAGGCACCAATGCCCGTGCTGCCGAGACTAGGGACCCAGGACATCGGCTCGTTGCTGCTCAGCGCCCGCGTGTCGTTCTTCTTTGCGGCGCTCTTTCTCGCCTACGGCGTGATCCTCCCCTACTTCCCCGTGTGGCTCAATGCGAAGGGCCTGACGCCGCTCGAAATCTCCACGATCACCGCCGCGCCCCTCTTCGTGCGCGTCCTTTTCACGCCCTTCGTCGGCATGCTGGCCGATCGGCTCGGAAACTATCGCCGCGTCATCGTCGCCTTAGCGTGGGGCGCGCTCACCCTGGTGCTCATCCTCAGCGGGATGTTGGGCTACTGGCCGATTCTGGCGGTCGGCGTCGCGTTCCTTCTGGCCATCGGGACCATGCTGCCGCTGATCGAGACGGTCGCGGTCGCGGGCGTGCGGACGGCGGCCCTCGACTACGGCCGCATGCGGTTGTGGGGCTCGATCACCTTTATCGTCGCCAACTTCGCCGGCGGCGTCCTCATCGAGGCGCTGGGCGGCGGGTTCGGGATCTGGCTCATTGCGTCGGGAGCCGCGCTGATCGTCGGCGCGGCCCACCTGCTCCCCGCCCCGCAGCCCCAGGCCACCAAGTCCGCCGCGGCTGCCGCGCGCACGCACTGGCGCATGTCGTTTCCGATGCGGCTGCTGCGGTCGCGGCTGTTCATCCTTTTCCTGGTCGCGATCGGGTGCATCCACGGCGCGCACGCCACCTTCTACACGTTCGGCGCCCTGCACTGGCAGTCGCAAGGGCTCTCGGCGGTGTGGATCGGAACGTTGTGGGCGATCGGGGTCATCGCCGAGGTGATCCTGTTCGCCTTCTCAGGCCCGGTGGTGCGGCGCTTCACCCCCGCCCAGCTCATCGTGGCGGGCGGGGCTGCCTCGGTGCTCCGCTGGAGCGTCATGGGGTTCAATCCGCCGCTCGCCCTGCTGCTGCCGCTGCAGGTTCTGCACGGCCTGACCTACGGCGCGGCGCACCTGGGCGCCATCCTGTTCATCACGCGCGCGGTTCCGCAGAAAGGCATGGGGAGCGCACAGGCGTTCTATGCCGTGGTCGCAGGCGGGCTCATTCTGGGCCTGGTCGGCCTTGCCTCCGGCGCGCTCTACGCGGACTACGGCGGTGGCGTGTACTTTCTGGCGGCCGCCGTGTCGCTGATCGGGTGCGGGGCCGCGCTCGCCGTGCTCAAGGGATGGAGCGGCGGGCTCTTGCTCCCCGATCCGCTCGATCCCGCGACGGCTAGCCCCACAGGTCGGGTCCCGGCGGGCTGATCCAGCCGTTCTCGATCTTAAGACCCGGCGTGCGGTCGCGGGCGAGCAGCAGCGGCCCGTCGAGGTCGACCCACTGGGCCCCTTGCGCGAGAAGCACGGCGGGTGCGGCGGCGAGCGAGGTTCCTACCATCGAGCCGACCATGATCTTGAAGCCGAGCGCGCGCGCCGCGCGGGCCATGATCAGCGCCTCCGTCAGGCCGCCCGCCTTGTCGAGCTTGATGTTGACGGCGTCATAGCGTGGGGCGAGGGCTTCGAGGTCGCGGCTGGTATGCGCGCTTTCATCGGCGCAGATGGGAACGGCGTGCGCGATGTGCGCCAAAGCTGCGTCGCCGTCGGCGGGCAGCGGCTGCTCGATGAGCTCCACGCCGGCACCGGCGGCGGCTGCGAGGAAAGGCCCCAGCATGTCCGGCGTCCAGGCCTCGTTGGCATCCGCGATCAGCCGCGCCTCGGGCCGGGCGGCGCGCACGGCGGCGAGGCGCTCGGGATCGCCGGCACCGCCGAGCTTGACCTTGAGAAGCTCAAGATGCGGCACGGCCTTCGCCGCAGCGGCCATCGCGGCGGGCGTGCCCAAGCTCAACGTGTAGGCCGTGCGAACGGGCTGCGGCTCGGGCAGGCCGGCCAACTGCCAGGCCCGCTGCCGGGCCTGCTTGGCCGCAAGGTCCCACAGGGCGCAGTCGAGCGCGTTGCGCGCGGCACCGGGGGGCAGCAGGTCAGGGAGGCGCGTCCGCTCGATCGGCCCCGCGATGGCGCGCAGCGCCGCCAGCGTGCCGTCGACCGTCTCGGCGTAGCGCGTGTAGGGAACAGCCTCGCCGCGCCCGCTGCAGCGCCCGTCCGCGACGCGCACCAGCACCACGTTGACTTCGGTCTTGGCGCCGCGCGCGATGACGAAGGGCTGCGCAAGCGGCCACGCCTGCCCTGCGACCTCGATCAGCTGGGCGTCACCATGGGGCATGGCGGATAAGGGTCTCGCCGCGGGGCGCGCGCTATGCGAGGCGGCCGCTCGCGTGCGCCAGGAACAGATAGACCCGGCCGGCGTCGGAGACGAGCTGGCCCTGCGTCAGACGACCGGACGGGTCTCGCAAGTCGGATTCGGCGACGGCCCTCTCGAAGTCGGCCAGATACCTGCTGATGGCGCGCGACAGGTCGACATCCGTTCGGCAGCGCTGGTTCACCTCGTCGAAGACGTGGCGGCCCCCGTCGCTATAGATGCTGCGCACCATGACGCCGCGTTGGCCGGCCCGCAGCCGTGTCCACACGGCCGAGGCCGTGGCCGGGTCGAGCGCCCGTGCGATCGCCTCCAGATCGAGATTGAAGGCGGCGGGTGCCTGCCGGGCGGGGCCAGAGCCTGCAGGGTCTTGCCTGGGAGCGCCGCCACCGGGGGGCGCCGGGGCATCATCATCCAGCGAGGCCCGCGCCAGAAGATCGCCGAGCGACCAGCCTTCGCGCGTGTCGGACGTTCCCCCCCGCCCCGCGGCGGGCCGCTGCTGGCGCTGCCGGTTGCCGAGCTCCTGGGCGATGGTCGAGGAGAGCGAGGTGAGCGAGCGGGCCGTGTCCTTGCCGCTGGTCCTGCGTGGCGGCGGGGGCGGGGCGGCGGATTTCTCAGCGGGCTCGGGCGATATGACGTCCCTTTGCACCGCGGCCCGCGATGTCAGCATGGAAAGCTGGTCGAGCGCGTTGATCTGATCCTGCAGGGCTCGGCGCATGCCTTCCGAGCTCTCCTGGGCCGCGACGGGCAGGCGCTCCAACTGCTCGCGGAGCCGTTCCTGCTCGGCGGCGATCTTGCTGGCGGCTTGCGCGGCCTCGCGGCGCATGTCCTCCGAAGTGCTGGTGAAGCGGTCCGTGATGGACCCCAGCTCCGACGTCATGGTGCTGGAGACGGAGGAAAGGCGGTGCCGCAGATCCTCCAACGTGCGCTCGCTCTCGGTGGTGGTCTGGTCGCGCAACCGCTCGAGCTCGTTGCGGGCTCTGATTTCGGCCTCCGACAGCGAGCCCTCGATCGAGTTCGAGTAGCCTTCGACGAAATGCGCGAACTCGTCGGCCTTGCCCGACAGCCGGTCGAGCGTCCGCGACAGATCGGCGTGCCGGGTCTGCAGCGTCTCGTCGATCTTGTAATTGGCCGACTCGAGCGCGCTGGCGGCGTTCATCATCACCTGGCCCTGATCCTCGAACCGTCCGGTGACGCCGCTGATCTGGCCAAGCAGGTTATGCGAGATGTTCTTCAGGACGTCCGACTGGTTGGCGAGGCCTTCCATCGCCTTGATGGACTGGCGCGTAATGTTCTCGCTTGCGCGCCGCACGGAGCTGATGCCCTGCATCAGCGCCTCGTCGAGGTCGGTTGCCTGTTTGCCGATCGTTCCGCTGAAGCGGACGGCGTGGTCCTCGAGCGCCTCGGTGAGGGCTTGCGTCTTGTCGACGACGGCGGCGTCGATGGCGGACGTTGAGCGCATAATCGATTCATCGAACAGCCGCAGACGCTCGGCGAACGCCTCGTCCAACGACCGCGTCCGCTCGATGAGCTGATGGTCCAGCGCTTGCGCCCGGTTGGCGAGAGCGGTGTCGAGGGCGCGCGCGTACTCCTCGAAGACGGCCTGCAGATTCTCGGTCCGCGCGCCGAAGGAGGTGTCGAGCTGCCGGAGCTGATCATCGAGACTGGTCTGCAGCTGCTCGGCGCGGCTGCCGAGCGCCGAGGCGAGCCCGGCGGTGTAGGTCTCCAGCATGTTCTGAAGCTGATCTGTGCGTCCGCCCACGGATGTCTCCAGGTTGCCCACGCTGGAAGCCAGCGACGTCTCCAGCGCCGTCAGGTTGTCGCTCGCCCCCTCTATGACCTTGGCCAGCGTGACTTGCTGTCCGGCGAGCTTGTCGATCAGCGCCGGGATCTCGCCGCCGAGCCGCTGCAGGCTCTCGCAGACGTGGTCGGAGGTATTGACGAGGGCGTGGCGCTCGCCCGAAAGCTCTTGGATGAGCCCGCGGACCTTGCGCTCGTTTTCCTCATACGAGCGCTCCAGAAGCGTCACCTCGTTGTGAACCATCGCCTCGAGCTCGCCGGCACGTCCGAGCGCCCGCGAGATCGCGTCGTTCATGAAGGAGACCTGGCGGCGAACGGCCTGGCCGAGCGAGGCGATCGACTGCTCCGCCAGGCGGTCGGGCTCGGCGAGCCGTATGGCCACCTCGGTCATGGTGGAGGACCTGAGGCGCAGCTCCTCGGCGCGCCAGGACAGGAGGGCCAGGAGCCACAGGACCGCGATCGGGACGACGATCGAGGTGAAGGTGAAGAAGGTCGTGGGGCGGGTCACAAGATCGTACCAGCCCTGGATCGGAGCATCCGAGCCCAGCGTCACCACGGCGAATGCTGCGCCGATGGCGCCCCATACGACGCTGGCGATCGCCGCGTACTTGAAGGCGGCGCCCGACGGCTTCTGCTGCAGCGCGTAGATCAGGCCGCCGATGCTGGGGCCGTCGTCGTTGGCGGCAATGCGGTTGCGCGAGGGTCCCGCGGGCCGCCGCCGGGCAAGGCGCCGCCGCGGCGGATCGATCTCCGGCTCCGCCGTCAGGTCGACCTCCAGCCCGGAGGCTTGCGACGCGTCGGTCGCCTCTATTTCTTGGTTGGGCAGCCGCGGCGGGAGGAGGGGAGGGGGCTGGACATCGGTGACATCGTGCGAGGACGTGTCGACGAGGTCATCGTCGCCGGGACCTGCCAAGTCCGGTTCGTGCTTGTCTTCAGCGTCGCGTGCGCTGAGCTGACCGTTCTTGTCTTGAGCCATTCGCTCCGTCCCATGGAAGCCGCTTGCGCGATCTTCCGCCCACTCTCAGAGCACGCGACCTGCGGGCAGGCTCAACACCATCCACGCCGCACGCGGCCCCGACCGGGGCCAAGTTCGAGAGCGTGCCGCCTAAATTGCAAATCCACCCGTCCCTCAATGGTTTGGCGGGAATTTGGGGCAAAAGCAAGGTTCCGCCCCGGGCTATAACCCCCCAACTTTGCGAGTCGGCCCAAGGTTAATGCTCAAGTTGAGGAACCGCAATTTACGGCCACTTATAACCTGTGTGTGAGGCTCATCGCGCAAGGCCGGGAACTTGACAATCCGTGCTCGTCACGTGCCGGCCAGAATGGATTCGAGCGGCAGATGAACGCGCCCACCAAAGCTCAAAACCGAGCACATGACGGCAACGAGGCTGCGGTCCCGGGCACGGGCCCCATCGATCTCACGCACCTGCGCCGATTCACGCTCGGTGACAAGAGCCTGGAGCTGGAAATCCTCGGGCTCTTCATCGAGCAGGTTCCCATGACCCTCGAGTCGCTGAAAACCGCCCTCACGGACCAGGACTGGAGAATGGCTGCGCATACCCTCAAGGGATCTGCGCGCGCCGTGGGAGCGTGGCGCCTGGCGAAGCTTTCCGAGCACGCCGAAAGGCTCGGCGGTCCCTCCGACCGTTCGGCGTGCGGCACGGTGCTGCGCGAGATCGAGGCCGCCGCCGCAGAGGCGCGTGCCCAAATCGCCTCGCTCGACCGCTGCTAGCGCCCCCTCCCGCACCGCTTTTCCGCGATCTTCTGCCTCACGCATGCCCTTGAATTCGGGGGCCGCGCCGATTATTGGTGCGTGGCTGTGATGGCCCCTCTGCGAGCCTGCCCCCTGGCGCACGGTGTGCGCCCTTCCCCATCCAAATGGAGCCCGAGCGCGACGCATGGTCAAGATTACCTTCATTCAGCCTGACGATAGCGAGCAGGTGGTCGAGACCGAACCGGGCATGACCCTCATGGAGGCGGCAAAGCTCAACAACATCCCGGGAATCGAGGCCGAGTGCGGCGGCGCCTGCGCCTGCGCGACGTGTCACGTGTACGTGGACGAGGCGTGGCGTGATAAGACCGGGAGCCCCTCGCAAATGGAGGAGGACATGCTGGACTTTGCCTTCGAGGTGCGCGAGCAGAGCCGGCTGAGCTGCCAGATCAAGCTGACCGCGGAACTCGACGGCCTCAAGGTGCGCGTGCCGGCAAAGCAGTTCTAAAGAGCGGGGCCAGGAGGGGAACGCATGAGCTCCGAAGCGCTGTCCGGGTCTGAGGAGGGGGCCGGTCCGATCGAGACGGACGCGGTGATCATCGGCGCTGGGCCCGTGGGCCTGTTCGCCGTGTTCGAGCTGGGGCTCGTCGATATCAAGGCGCACGTGATCGACATTCTCGACAAGCCCGGCGGCCAATGTGCCGAGCTTTATCCCGAAAAGCCCATCTACGACATTCCGGGGCTTCCCATCGTCACCGGTCAGGAGATCACCGACCGGCTCATGGAGCAGATCAAGCCGTTCGGGGCGACATTCCATCTGAGCGAGCGGGTGGAGGCGCTGGAGCGGCTACCCGATCAAAAGTTCCGCCTCACGACGGACGCCGGCAAGCAGTTCATCGCCAAGGTCGTCGTCGTCGCCGCCGGTGGCGGCGCGTTCACGCCCAAGCGCCCGCCGCTGGCCGGGATCGAGGCCTACGAGGGCGCCTCCGTGCTCTATTCGGTGCGGCGCATGGAGGACATGAGGGGCAAGGACGTGCTGGTCGTCGGCGGCGGCGATTCGGCGCTCGATTGGACTTTGAGCCTGCAGCCGCTCGCTAAGAGCCTGACGCTCCTGCATAGGCGCGACGAGTTTCGTGCCGCACCGCATTCGGTGGAAAAGATGCGTGCGCTGGTGGGCGAAGGAAAGATGCGGCTCCTCATCGGCCAGGTCACCGCGCTGCACGGCAGCGGCGGCCAGCTGGAGGCGGCGACGATCAAGACCAAGGAGGGCGAGGAGCGCTTGGACGTAGATGCCATGCTGCCCTTCTTCGGCCTCACGATGAAGCTGGGGCCCATCGCCGATTGGGGCATCGCGCTGAACGAGAACCTGATCCCCGTCGATACCGCGAAGTTCGAGACGAGCGAGGCGGGCATCTTCGCCATCGGCGACATCAACAGCTATCCGGGCAAGCTGAAGCTCATTCTGTCGGGCTTCCACGAGGCGGCGCTGATGGCGCAGCAGGCCTACAAGTACGTGTTTCCCGGCAAGAAGCTGCTCTTCCAGTATACGACCTCGTCTTCCAGCCTGCAGAAGAAGCTCGGCGTCAGCTAGATCCGACGCCCGCCGCGAGACGGCGCCGGACCGACGCGGGCAGCGCCGACAGCGCGCGCTTGATGCCCTCGCGGGCGAAGCCGAGGTAGACGCGGGCATAGAGCCGCCCCTTGAGCGACAAGGGCAATGCCCAGTCGGTGACGCCGGTGACGGCGTCCGCCCAGTCGAGCTTGTAGCCGTCGGCAGGCGCCAGCAGATCGAAGGTGCGGCAGCCGTTGTCGAAGGCCCTCGAGATGGACTCTTGCAGCAGGAGCACGCCCGCGCCGGCCTTCTCGTAGGCCAGATTGAAAACAATGACATGCATGACCGTACGCTCCTTGCAGAGCACGGTGATCTCGATTGCCGCGGCCTCGCCATCGCAGGTCAGCGCCGAAACCTGGCACCCCGCCGGATGGGTCGACCCTTGCGCGACATCGGCAAAAAAAGCAGCCATGCGCGGATCGAAAAGGGCCGGCGACACGATCCCGCGATCCTTGAGCCAGTCCTGCTTCAGCGCGATTGCGTGGGTGGCGAGGTCGCGGGCCTGCGGGCCCTCCTGGTGACACTCGAGCGCCATGGCGCCGCGCTCTGCGAAGCGGCGGAGTAGGCGCCCGCGGTTGCGCCGCGATCTGGGCGAGTAGCGCTGCTCGTAGGCGGCAAAGTCTTTGGCACTCGCAAGGTCGAGATAGGGCGCCTCGAGACGCAGGGTCGGCAGGGCGTCGCACTGGGCGAAGAGGGGAGCAACGCTCGCGTCGTCACGCACCTTGCGGAGGCGGACAAGGTCGGGCGTCAGCTCGGCCGTGAGGAAGCTCCAGGCCTCGCGCAGAAGGGCTGCGGCATCGGGCTGCTCCTCCGTGAGGACGTCGCCGTACTGGCTGACGGGCTCTCCCATCCAGCTCAGCTGGCACAGGCCCGCGACCCGCTCCCTGACGAGTGGCCAGACCATGACGAGGCGGCCGGCGCGGCGCGCCGTCACCACGGCGAGCGCGGGGGCAGCGCTGCCCCGCGATCCGTCGCCCAGGTAGTGATTGCACCAATGCCAGTTCCAGTTGAAGGTCTGGAACACCTGGGTGCCGCGTCCCGCGCGGTCAAAGAGATCGGTCCACTCGGGCTCGAGCGCATCGAAGGCGCCGCGGTCGGTGACGAGCGCGAACGCGCAGGCCGTATCCTCCTTCGGCAACGGCTCGAAGCCGGTCGCGCTGGCGTGCGCGCGCTGAGCAGGGTCCAGGCAGGGAACGGCGGTGGCCGGCATGGGCTGCTCCGGGTTGGCGTCG
>CAYUBZ010000045.1:8883-12267 GCA_964443205.1 uncultured Hyphomicrobium sp.
GGTGCGGCGTTGGCGCTCAGAGGTTGACGATCTCCAACACGCTCAACATGACGAGGAGGACGACAACCCCCCACATCACGGCCCGGCCCCGCGCCGAAGGGGGACCCGCCTCCAGCGCCAGCTGGCCGCCCATGATTGAAACCGCAGAAAAGTTAACAATGACGCATCCGGCCAGGCCGAGGCCGTGCGACCCGGGCGCGCGTCCTTCCAAGTACAGGGAACACGCAAGCCCGATCAGCAGGGCGCCGAGCAGCCGCGGCCAAAATGCTGCTTCGGCGCGCGGCAGACCAAGGAGCTTGATGGTGCTGAGCGGCGCCAGCACGAGCAGAAGCCCGGCCGTGAGCTTCAACAGGGTTTCGATCCAGAGCAGCTGCTGCAAAGCACGATTGCCGGGCGGCGCAGGGGCGACGCGGCCACTAAATGTTGCTGTTGTCCGTCGGAAGCGTGGACTTGTAGCCGTTGTCGTCGGACCCGCCGCTGCCCCAACCTGAGAACAGACCTTCCTCCTCTGGCTTCTTGGGAGGAGGGCTCGGCGTGTAGTCGCCGGCAAGATGCCGCGCGAGGTCCGCCTTGATGGTCTTCGTCTTCTCGTTGGTGCAGTAGTCGGTCTCGCCGGCCACCGCTTTGGCCACGCCGTTGAAGGAGACATCGTAGATCTTTTCGATCTTACCGAGGTCCACCGTAGGGGAGAGGGTGCGTTCGTAGGCGAGATAATTGGTCTTGAGCTTGGCCGGATCGAAATTGAAACCGCACTTGATGGCGCGCGCGGAAACAGTGCCGACCTGGAAGGCGCGCATCGGGGGATCGTTGACGGGGGCGGCCTTCACCGCCTTCTCCTCGCTGCCGAACAGAGACCCCGTGGTCAGGCCGGTGGCTCCCGAGCAGCCCGCGAGGGCTGTCGCGACGAGCGCGAGCATCAACCCTGCGGTCTTCATGACGAGCCCCTCACTCTGTCTGGCACGTTCTTCCCGGCACCTGCGCGGACCTTAACGCCAAATGCGGCCCCGTCAATCGAGCCCCGGAGCCCAGGACACGATCGGGCGCCTGCAAGGCCCAAGACAAAGGCCTTGCAGCCGAAAAGGACGCCGCCAGCCGTGCGCTGCGGATCGGGATATGCTCAACGCATCAGCTCGCCGATGGCCGAATCGAGGCCCTCCAGCGTCAGGGGGTACATGCGCTCTGCCATCAAACCGGCGATCATGCCGACCGACGGTGTCCATCCCCAATGCGCCTCCGCCAGGGGATTGAGCCAGACGCAGTGCTTGTAGGTGTCCGTCACGCGCCTGAGCCACAGCGCGCCAGGCTCCTCGTTCATGTGCTCCACGGCGCCGCCCGCGTGCGTGATCTCGTAGGGGCTCATGGAGGCATCGCCGACGAAGATCACTTTGTAATCGGCTGGGTAGGTGTGCAGCACGTCCCACGTCGAGACGGGCTCGCTCGAGCGCCGCGCGTTGTGTTTCCAGACCTGCTCGTAGAGGCAGTTGTGAAAGTAGTAGTACTCGAGATGCTTGAACTCCGAGCGGGCGGCGGAGAACAGCTCCTCTGCGCACTTCACGTGCCAGTCCATCGAGCCGCCCACGTCGAAGAACATCAGCACCTTCACGGCATTGTGCCGCTCAGGCACCATGCGGATGTCGAGATAGCCCTTCTCCGCGGTCCCGCGAATGGTCCCGGCGAGGTCCAGCTCCTCGGCCGATCCCTGACGGGCGAAGAACCGCAAGCGCCGCAGCGCCACCTTGATGTTGCGCGTGCCGATCTCGACGGTCTCGTCGAGATCCTTGAACTCGCGCTTGTCCCAGACCTTGATGGCGCGCCGGTGACGGCTTTCCTTCTGGCCGATGCGCACGCCGGCCGGATTGTAGCCGTAGGCGCCGAAGGGCGAGGTCCCGCCCGTGCCGATCCACTTGCCTCCGCCGGCGTGGCGCTCCTTCTGCTCCTCGAGACGCTTCCGCAGCGTCTCCATGATCTTCTCCCAGCCGCCGAGCTCCGCAATCTTGCGCTTGTCCTCCTCCGACAGGTGCAGCTCGGAGACGAGACGCAGCCAGTCCTCCGGGATCTCGGCCTCGATGCCGTCCGGCACTGCGTCGAGGCCTTTGAACACGTGCCCGAACACGCGATCGAAGCGGTCGAGATGGCGCTCGTCTTTGATGAGGCACGTGCGCGCCAGATAGTAGAAGTCCTCGACCCGGCGCCCCGCCACATCCGCCTCGAGCCCTTCGAGCAGCGCGAGGTACTCCTTGAGCGTGACGGGCAGGCCCGCCAGCTTCAGCTCGTGGAAGAAGGTGACAAACATGAGGCATTGTCCGGCTTGCGTCCCGGTGAACGTCCGACAACCGGGCGCCGCCAGGCAAGCAAAAAAACCACCCTGGGGTCGCCAGGGCGGTTTCCATTAGACAATGAGCTGCGCGCTCATTGGACTTTGTCGCGCTGAGGCTCGATGGCGGAGGTTTCAATGCCCTTGCTGCCGAAGACGATGTCGGAGTCGTCGATGTACCATTTCTCCGCCTCGACGATCTCGGGCGGCTTGCCGCTGGCCAAGAGCCAGCCGTCGACCGCGTACCGCTGCCCGGACTTGGTCTCGACCAGAATCGAGGCGTAGTGGGGCCAGCCAGAGAAGCCCCGCCGCAGGTCCTCTTTGGTCATGATTGGTCCGACGCTGTGATGGCGGAGAAGCTTGTGCCGTTCCAGTACGAGCAGATAGCTCGTTAGATTGGTCGCCAGATCGACACAGTCCATCTGTGTCGGATCGCCGTTGCCGGCCATGTCGTCCGCCGGCCGGTCGGCCGATGTGCCGACCACGGCGCCCACGCGCCGCCCCATCCATCCCAGTGTGTCGGCGACGGCGTGGCGCTCATCCTCGGCGCTGGCGGTATGCGCAGGCGACATCATCGACTGCAGCTTGGCGATGTCGGTGTCCGTGAACCTGAACCCGGTTTGCGTCCGACAACCGTAGGAGCTGCACACGAAAACTCTGTCCCCCTCGGGCATGCGGGCCTTGTAGCGCTGGTAATGCGCATCGACAGTAAGATCGCTGTGATACGCGCAGCCGCCAAGGACGGCCAACAGAAGCATCACGACGATACCTCGCCGCATCCGCGCGAGCTGACGACCGCGCGCCAAATGATCGTTGCGATTGATAGGTCCCACCCGTGCGCCTTGCCCCTCGAACTATCATGGCTATCACGCGCAGAGATTCGCTCACGCCACCAAACTGGGTCGGCACGCTCGCTTCTGTGGAAATTTCGACGCGTGGCACCAGCACAACTTGAGCCGTGCATGTCACGCGCGACACGCAAAAAAACCGCCCTGGGGTTACCAGGGCGGTTAGTAGAGAGAGATAGGCGTTCGGCGAGGATCAGAAGTTGATCAGGCCGCCGAACTTGA
>CAYUBZ010000046.1:0-12130 GCA_964443205.1 uncultured Hyphomicrobium sp.
CGGCGGCTGGAGCAGCTCGCAGCCCCCGTCGTGACGGATCGCGTCCATCGCGAGCTCAGTGCGTGGGACGGGGCCGGTTTCGATCTGTCGGCCGCCAAGGCGATGAGCCTCAACAACATCTACGTGCGCACGTTAACGCCCAAGGACCTGTTGGAGGCCGGTGCGCGCGCGCTCGTATGGGACGCCATCGACTTTGGAAAAGAGAACCGGTCGAGCCGCAAGGGCGAGGCCCGCTGGCGGCTTACGGCCGCCGCCACCATCTACGGCTTTGCGACGTGGTGGCGGGCGGAGCTGGCGCCGGGGGTCGTGCTGTCGACGGCGCCGGGAGCGCCGCGCACGCACTGGGAGCAGCTCTATTTTCCGTTGCTGTCGCCGATCGCGGGCAACGCCGGCGAGACGGTGGGGATCGCGCTGCGCTCGCGAACCTCGCTCGAAGCGGGCACACACGTCGCCTGGACGGCCACGCATGTCGACGGCAAAGGGCGCGAGATCGCGCGCCAAGCCTTGAACCTCGATAAAGGATTTCTGCCGTGAGCCCGCGCGGCCGGCGTCTAGTGCTGCAGCATCATCATCGTCGTGAGGATGATGCCGCCGCCGATGGCGATGGTCGCCAGCCATCCGGTGAGATTGCGCAAGCGCGCGCGGCTGCGCTCGCGGCGCGCCTTGCCGAGCCACTCAGCCGAGGTCGGCGTCGTGGTCTCCTCTTCGAACTCCTCCATGAGCTGATCGATCGACACCGGGTCGTCGGGCTCCAGCGCCAAAGGCGCGGCATAAGTCTGGGGGATGGGCGGCGGCACCGATGGCGCAGCCGATGGCAGCAGCACGCTCGGCAGCTCGCCGTAGGCGGACTGGACGTGCGCCAAGCGGTTCATCAAGGGCCGGCGCTTCATGGCCCGGGCGATCTCGTCGACGAGGTCGTCCTCGAGCTCGGCTTCGGTGTCGTCCTTGACCGGAGGATGTGCGGCCATCGTCGTAAAATTCCACAGTGTTTCGGCATCCGGTGGGGGAACGCCACGCACGACCAGGGCGTCCGATGCACGCATGAAAGTGGTGCGACGCAAGTCCTGACGATTAGATTGCAGGTCCTGGTAGGCGTACCCATCGGGATCGGGCACCCAGGACGCAGTCGATGACGCAACAGACGCATCGCGAAGGAAAGCGGGAAAACGCATACTGCACCTCACTGGGGGTGCAAGGCCCGCTCTCCCGGTCTTCCAGACCAACCAATGGGCTGGCGACCGAAGCACCCAGGCCGTACAAAAGCCTACGGTGATGGCCATAGCGTGGCAATTGATGGCCATAGCATGGCAATGATTGTAGACGTTCGGAGACTAAGGTGGGGAGGTAGTGCCATGTTGGTGCTTGTGATCGGGCTGGTGGTGTTTTTCGCGATCCATCTGCTCCCGGCGCAAACGGAGTTGCGCAATGGTCTCGTCGCCCGATTCGGCGAGACGGGATACAAGGCGATCTTCGCGACCCTGTCGCTGATCGGCCTGGTGCTGATCATTCTGGGGTTCGCCAAACTGCAGCTGCACCCCGGCAAGAACCCGCAGCTGTGGTACCCGCCGATGTGGTGCCGGCACGTGGCGCTCGCGTTGATGCTGCCGGCGATGATCGCGCTGGTTGCGGCCTACGTGCCCTCGCGCATCCACACGATGCTCAAGCATCCGATGCTGGTCGCCATCAAGATCTGGGCCTTGGCGCATCTGCTCGCCAACGGCGATCTGGGCTCGTTGTTGCTGTTCGGAAGCTTCCTCGCCTTCGCCGTCTACGACCGCATCTCGGTCAAGAGTCGGCACGCGCTGGGGCCGCTCGGGGCCAAGACGGGCCCGTGGTTCAACGACGTCATCGTGCTCGTGCTCGGCACCGGGCTCTACGTCGTGATCCTGCTGTGGGCGCACCAGTACTTCATCGGCGTCTCGCCCCTGTCATGAGCGCAGCCGCGCGTGGCCGGCTGATCGGCATTGCGGTGCGCGCTGCACACCGTGCGCCGATGGAGCTACGCGAGAGCGCCGTCGTTACGGCGGGAGCGGGCGTGGAGGGTGACCACAAGGGCGTGAAGTTTCCCCGCCGCGGCGTGACCGTGCTCGCGCGCGAGGCGTGGGAGGCAGCACTCGCCGATCTCGGGCAAGACTCAGCCGAGATCGCCTGGACCGCGCGCCGCGCCAATCTGTTTGTGGAAGGTGTCGCGCTGCCGAAAGCCATCGGCGGCGTCGTGCAGATCGGTCCCGTCATTCTCGAGGTGACGTACCCGACGACGCCGTGCGCGCGCATGGACGAGGCGCGCCCCGGCCTCAAGACGGCGCTCTATCCCGATTGGCGCGGCGGCATCACCTGCCGGGTGAGGGAAGGGGGGCAAATCGCGCTCGGCGATCCGGTCGAGGTTCTCGTCTCACCGCCCGAGCGCAAGATCAGGCTGCCGGGCTAGCGTCGCCCGCAGAGCCGCGCCTACTCGTAGCTATACTCGCGACTTTCCTCGTGCCGCCGCGATCGCCAGGGCTCGACGACGAACTCGGTGCGGTTGCTCGACTCGCGGCTCAAGGGATAGTCGGAGATGATCAAGGACGAGCCGGGCTTCATGAGCTCGGCGATCCGCTCCCGCGTCTCCTGGGGAATCTCGATGCGCTGCAGCGCGCTCGCTGGGTCGGCGTCCTCTCCGGCGGGTGGCACGTAGGCTTCGTCCTCGTGCCGGCGCCGTTTGCGCCGCCGCGGCCGCGGATCGCCGGATGGTGGTTTGACCGTGACGGCGGTCCAGCGCATCGCCGTCCCGCCGTCCTTGAACGCGGTGGCGGTGAGCACGTGCGTGCCGAGCGGCGTCTCGGGATCGGCAATGGTCACGGGAACGTCGATGACCTCCTGGAAACCGAGCTTGGCAATGAGCCGCCCGGTCTTGCCGCTGATGAAGACGGAGACGGGGTAGTCCTTGCGAGATTCGATCAACTCGGCGGCCGCAAGCGCGGCCTTGGCGTCGGCGAGCGTCTGCTGGGCCACCTTCGCGTCGTCGCGCGCCACGTGGTGCACCTTCTCGGCGGCCTTGGCGGCCGCGATGGCTTTGGCAATCTTGCGCTTTTGCTTGGCGGCGAGCGCCTTTGCGGCGCGGGCGGCCTCGATGAGGTCGAGGACCTTCGCCTCCTCGGCGAGCTCGTCGGCCGACTGCTTCTCGAGCTCGGCGGGCTCGAGCGTCGCAACGTCGATCTTCGACATCTTGCGGGTCAGGTCCTCAAACCGGTCGGCTGCCCGATCGGCATCCCGCGCCGCCTTGCGCGCCGCGTTCTCGAAGCGCCTCGCCTCTTTGCGGGCCTTGTGGATGCCATCCTTGGCCTCGCGCGCGAGATCCTTGGTGACCTTGACGTGCTCGTCGGCGGACTGTTTTCCGCCCTCCGCCACGGTGATGGCTGCGGCGAGCTCCTCCCGTTCGGCCGCGCGTGCCGCTTCGGCCATGCGACGGGTGCGCTGCTTGGGTGCGACCTCGGCGGCGGCATGCGTGACGCCGACCACGTCGGAGAAGCCCGAGTTCGTCGCGTCCTCGTCGCCGGACGGCAGCGGGGCGAAAAGTCGCGCGCTCTGGAACTCGGCAGGCGTCAGATCCTCGTCGGTGATGATGACGCGGGCGCCGATGTCGGTGATGCCGAACAGCTTGCGCGCGAAACTGTAGGGCAGGCGGATGCAACCGTGCGAGGCGGGATAGCCCGGCACGACGCCGGCGTGCATGGCGACGCCCGAGTTGGTAACCCGGTTCATGAACGGCATGGGCGCGCCGCCGTAGAGATTGGAATAGTGGTAGCGGTTCTTCTCGAGGATGCTGAAGATGCCGGTCGGGGTCTCGCGGCCGCGCATGCCGCTGGAGATGGGCGAGGTCGCGATCTTGTCGAGACCGTCATAGACGGTGACGGTTTGCCGTCCGAGCGACACGACGAGCAGCAGCGGCCCCTTGGGTTTGGGGAGCGTCGAGGTGGGGTCTTTTTCCTCTGGCTCGACGTAGCGGGGGACGACGCGCCGGGGACGGCGCGGTCTCTGTTCCCAGGAGGACGACCCGTTCCAGCCGCCCCAGGGGAAGAGCTGGGCCTGCGCGGGCCCGGGTGCGCCGGCAACGAAGAGCGCGGCTGCCAGGAGCGCCGCGCCAAGACCTTTGCCGGTCCAGCCCGGCTGCGTTCCACTCACAGTTTGCAACAATGCACCCGATCCGTGTTGAGAGTGCCTCTGAAGGAAGCACACTATATGCTGGTTTTAACCCTAAATCTTCGTTAGCAGGGAGTGCCTTAGGCTGCCCCGGTCCGGTCGTCGACGTAAGGCGGTGCATAAGCACCCTACCCTGGCCGTTTTGGGGCGACCATACAAGGGTCGCACAGACGCGAGCCCCTAGCGTCCCGATCGCGAAGCTCGTCGGACTTCGCGGCAAGCCTTGAACGAGCTTCGCGATCGAAAGGACACTAGCAAGCCTGGTTCTAGTGTGATTCAGATCGAGAAATTCGCTCAAACCGTTGCCGCCAGCCATGGCGAATTTCTCGATGATCACACTAGAAGCGAGTATGCTTCCGCCATGTCCATCCACTCCGCGAACAAACGCCTGATGGCGCCCGACATCACCGCCATGAAGCGGCAGGGGCCAATCGTCGCCCTCACCGCCTACCACGCGCACACGGCGGCCATCGCCGACCGCTACTGCGACTTCCTGCTCGTCGGCGACAGCCTCGGCATGGTGATGCACGGCTACGAGACGACGGTGCCCGTGCCGCTCGAGTTGATGATCATGCATGGGCGCGCCGTGGTGCGCGGCGCCAAGCGCTCGCTCGTCGTCGTCGACATGCCGTTCGGCTCCTACGAGGAGAGCCCGTCGGTCGCCTTCCGCAATGCGGCCCGCGTCATGAAGGAGACCGATTGCGGGGCGGTGAAGATCGAGGGCGGCCGGCGCATGGCGGAGACGGTCCGCTACCTGGTCGAGCGCGGCATCCCCGTGATGTCGCATATCGGCCTGACGCCGCAGTCGGTGAACGTCATCGGCGGCTTCAAGGCGCAGGGGCGCAGCAAGGAGCAGTGGGCGGCGATCGAGGAGGACGCCAGACTTGTGGCCGAGGCCGGCGCCTTCGCGGTGGTGCTCGAGGCGCTGACCGAGCCGCTGGCTCAGCGCATCACCGCCGCCATCGACATTCCGACCATCGGCATCGGCGCCTCGCGCTCGTGCGACGGACAGATCCTGGTGCTGGAGGACATGCTGGGCTTGAGCCCGCGCGTGCCGCGCTACGTCAAGAAGTTCGGCAAGGTCGGCGAGGCGATCGAGGGGGCGGTCCGCGCCTACGCCCAGGACGTGCGCGCGCGCGCCTTTCCCACGCCGGAGCACACCTATGCCATGAAGGGCAGCCAGACCCGCACGCCCGAGCGCGTGGGCGCCGCCCAGCACAAAGCCACGAAAAAGCCGAAAACCCCGAGCAGCAAGGGCTGAGGGGACGAATGCAGGGCGGCCTTGATAGAGCTTGGCCGTTCAATCACTTGCGCAAGGGGAGCTGTCGGCTATTTATGCGGGGTTCCAGATGCCCCCAAGCGGGCCTCTGAAAAGAAAAGCGCCAAAAATCAGGGGCTGAACCGGCATGGCAAACCAAGACGACGGCTTTCTTCGCGAGCTCGAAGAAGAGCTGCGGCGCGAGCGCCTCGAGAAAGTCTGGCAGCAGTACGGGACCTACATCCTTATTGGGGCGGCGCTCATCGTCTTTGGCGTGCTCGGCTACAAGTATTTGGAGAACCGGCGCATTGTCGCCGCCGAGACGACGGGCGCGCGCTACGAGGATGCGCTCAAGCTGGTCGCCGACGGCAAGGACGGCAGCGCGGAGAAAGAGTTCGAGACCATCGCTGCGGAGGGTTCGGGCGGCTATCCGGCGCTGGCGCGGCTGCAACTCGCCGGTGCGCTTGCCAAACAAGGCAAGAAAGCCGAGGCGCTTGCCGCTTACGAGAAGTTGGCCGACGAGGCCGGCGCCGATGAGCTGCTGCGCGGGTATGCGGCCCTTCAGGCCGCGGCCCTGCGGCTCGGCGAGGCCGACTTTACGGAGATGCAGAATCGGCTCAACCCTTTGATGGGTGACGACAGCGCCTGGCGCTACAGTGCGCGTGAGCTTCTGGGCCTTGCAGCATTCAAGGCGGGAAAGTCCGATGAGGCGCGCAACATCCTGACGCCGATTCTCGTCGATCAGAAGTCGCCGCAGTCGATTATCGAGCGGGCACAGATCGTACTGGCGGAGATCGCCGCCGCGGATATCGTCAAGAAGTCCGGCAGCGCGCCGCAAGCCCCCGCCGCCACCGCGGCCGAGAGCGCACCGGCCGGCGATGCGCCGTCGGGCACCAAGAAGGAGTAGGGGGACCTTGGGATGGTGAGTGGGATGTGGGGGAGGAGCCTCGCCGGCCTGAGCGTTGCCGCTCTGGTCATGGTTTCGGGCTGTGCCGACGGCCCCACTCTGCCCAAGCTCGCTGACCTCAACCCGTTCGCCGAGAAGGTCGTGCCGCTGCCGGGCAAGCGCATCCCCGTGATGCAAACCAAGAACGTGGTCACCGGCGAGCTTGCCGATGCGAGCGCGCCGATCGTGCTGCCGGCACCGCGCGCCAACCAGGACTGGGCGCAGCCCGGCGGCACGCCCAACAACGCGCCGGGCCACCTCGCCTTCGCCGGCACTGCAAGCGAGGTGTGGCGGGCCGATGCCGGCGAGGGCTCCGACAGCGCGGGCCGCATCACGGCGAGCCCCATCGTTTATGCGGACCGGATCTATACGCTCGACTCGGAAGGCAGTGTGAGCGCGTTCTCCAACGCGGGCGGGTCGTCCATCTGGCGCATCTCCCTGAAGCCCGAGCGCGAGAACGCCAGCGGGGGGTGGTTCTCGCTCGGCGGCGGCAGCGCCGAAGGCGGATACGGCGGCGGCCTGGCGGTCGATTCCGGACGCCTTTACGCGGCGACCGGCTTCGGCAATGTCGTGGCGCTCGATCCGCAAACAGGCAAGAAGCTGTGGGAGAAGCAATTGGAGGCGCCGGTGCGCGCCTCTCCGACGGCGGCCGGCGATCGGGTGTTCGTCGTGACGCTCGACGGCAGGTTCTATTGCCTGGCCGGCGCCGACGGGGGCGAGCTTTGGGCGGCACGCGGCTTGCCGCAGCAGGCGAGCCTCATCAACAACGCGAGCCCGGCCGTCGAGGGCGACATCGTGGTCGTTCCCTATCCTTCCGGCGACCTGGTGGCCCTGCACGTCGCCGACGGCTCGTCCGCATGGGCGGAGAGCCTGTCGCGCACGCGCACCACGTCGGAGCTGACCTCGATGAGCGATGCCGCGCGACCGGTGATCGATCAGGGGACGGTGTTCGCCGTCGGTCACGCGGGCCGCATGATCGCCACGCAAGCGGAATCGGGCGAGCGGCTGTGGTCGATCAATGTACCGGGCACGCAGCCGCCATCGGTTGCCGGCGGCAGCGTCTTTGTCGTCGATACCGGCGGCCAGCTGATGGCCATCTCCAGGCAGGACGGCAAAGTGCAGTGGACGGTGAAGCTGCCCGAGTCGGCGTGGGCGGGGCCGACGCTGGCTGGCGGCACGCTGTGGCTCGCCTCTGCCAAGGGCGCGCTCGTCGGGGTCGATGCCGCCACGGGGCGCACGACGGTGCAAAAGGATCTGGGCACGCCCGTTTATATTGCGCCGGTGGTGGCGCAGGGGCGGATGTACATCCTGACCGACAAGGCCAAGCTGATCGCGCTGAACTGAGCTCTCCGGGCCCGAAAGCGCCCGCAGGGCCGCGCATCTATCATCGCACTTACGAATGCGCGATAAGAGCGGCTCGCAAGCCGCCGCCATCGAATCGTGAAATGTCCCCCAAGCCCGTTATCGCCATCATCGGCCGGCCCAACGTCGGCAAGTCGACGCTCTTTAACCGCTTGACGGGCCGGCGCACGGCGCTGGTCTCCGACATGCCGGGCCTCACGCGCGACCGCCGCGAGGGCGAGGCCGAGCTTGCCGGCCACGCGGTGACGCTCGTCGACACGGCGGGCCTGGAGGAGGCCAAGCGCGGCTCGATCGCGGAGCGCATGCGCCAGCAGAGTGAGGCGGCGCTCAAAGAGGCCGACCTCGTGCTGTTCCTGCTCGATGCGCGCGAGGGCGTGACGCCGAGCGATAAGGTCTTCGCCCAGCTGGTGCGCGCCTCGGGGCAGCCGGTGATCGTCGTCGCCAACAAGTGCGAGGGCCGCGCCGGCGAGGAAGGCTTCTATGCCGCCTACAAGCTGGGCTTCGGCGAGCCGGTCGCCATCTCGGCGGAGCATGGCGAAGGCCTGGGCGAGCTCGTTTCCGACATGCTGGCGGCGCTGGGCTTGTCCGCAACGGCCGCTCGCGAGAAACCGGAAGAAGACGAGGCGGACGCCGGGCCCGGGCTCGCGCGTCCCATCCGCGTCGCCATCGTGGGGCGTCCCAACGCGGGCAAGTCGACGCTGGTCAATGCTTACCTCGGCAGCGAGCGCATGATCACCGGGCCGGAGCCGGGGCTGACGCGCGACGCCGTGGCGAGCGATCTCGAATGGTCGGGCCGCAAGGTGCGCATCTTCGACACGGCGGGCCTCAGGCGCAAAGCCAAGGTGAGCGATGCCGCCGAGAAGCTCGGCGCCTCCGACGCCATCCGCGCCATCAACTTTGCCGAGGTGGTCGTGCTGCTCGTCGACGCGGAGCGGCCCTTGGAGCACCAGGACCTCACCATCGGCGATCTGGTGACGCAGGAGGGCCGCGCACTCGTCATCGCCGTCAACAAATGGGACCTCATGGAGGACAAGCAGAAACTGGAGAAGGAGCTGCGCGCGACCTTGGCGCAGCGCCTGTCGCAAGTTCCGGGCGTGGCGCTGGTGCCGATATCCGCGCTCTCCGGGCGCGGGCTCGATCGGCTCGCCAAGGCCGTGCTCGACGCTTATGACGCCTGGAACCGGCGCATTCCGACGGCAGCACTCAACCGCTGGCTCGAGGAGGCGCTGTCGCGGCACGCAGCACCCGCGGTGAGCGGACGGCGCGTCAAAATCCGCTACATGACCCAGGCCTCCGCGCGTCCGCCGACGTTCGTCGCCTTTTGCTCGCGGCCCGAGGAGCTGCCCAAGTCGTACATTCGCTATCTGAGCAACAGCTTGCGCGAGGCTTTCGATCTGCCGGGCGTGCCGCTCCGCCTCAATCTGCGCAAGGGCGAAAATCCTTATGCCAAGCATAAGCAGTAAGGCATCGCACCACGGCAGTGGAGCGCGCGCGAAGAGGTGCGATGCTGAAAATGCAGCGGACGGGAGCGGCGGCGAACCCGAAGATGCCGCCAGGCTCACCGCCCGCACGGACGACAGCCGCACGTCTGGCGCCGTTCCGGATTGCTACAGTTATGTTGCCAATGTGCGTGACGCAAGCGCTTTTTGGCCTTGACGGCCAACGGCGTCGTCTAATTTCTCTCGTTCCGCAATGCAGTGAGGAGCACGCTGCCCGTGTCCGCCGAAACGCCCGAGCAGAAGACCGAGGTTCTCTTCTACCATCTGGAGCGCCAAGGGCTCGAGAAGGTGCTGCCGAGCCTCGTCGAGAAGACACTCGAGCGCGGCTGGCGCGCCGTCGTGCAGGCGGGATCACCGGAACGCCTTGCCGCCATCGATCTCGCGCTATGGACGTACAAGGAGGATAGCTTCCTTGCGCACGGCAGCGCCAAGGACGGACACGCCGCCGACCAGCCCGTGTATCTGACCACCGGCAACGACACGCCGAACGGCGCCGGCGTGCGCTTTCTCGTCGACGGCGCCGAGACGGAGGCCTTCACCGGCTTCGTGCGGCTCGTCTACATGTTCGACGGCAACGACGCCGACGCCGTAGCAAAAGCGCGCGCGCAATGGACGGCCGCCAAAGGCGCCGGCTGCCCGGTCACCTACTGGCAGCAGAGCGCTGCGGGAAAGTGGGAGAAGAAGGCGTGAGGTGTTGTGCCGACGGCCCGTCTTGACAGCGAAGGGGCAACGGCGCTCAAGCGTCGCCCATGAACTATCGCCACGCGTATCACGCCGGCAATTTTGCGGACGTGCTCAAGCACGCCGTGCTGGCGCTGGTGATCGAGCACCTGAAGAAAAAGCCCGCACCGTTCCGCGTGATCGACACGCATGCGGGTGTGGGGCTCTACGACCTTGCCGCAGAGCCTGCAACGAAGACGGGCGAATGGCGCGAGGGTATCGGCCGCATCATTGACGCCGACCTGCCGCAGGACGCCGCCCGGATCCTCGCGCCCTATCTGAGCGTGGTGCGCGGGCTCAACGCCCCCGGCACATTGACGCGCTATCCGGGGAGTCCGGTCATCGCCCGCCGTCTGATGCGCGCGGGCGACCGCCTCGTCGTCAACGAGCTGCACCCGGAGGATTTTGCCGCGCTCAAAGAATTGTTCGCGCGCGAGTCCCAGGTGAAGGTTCTGCAGCTCGACGGCTGGACCGCGCTCAAGTCGCTGCTGCCGCCGAAGGAGCGCCGCGGCGTGGTCCTCGTCGATCCCGCCTACGAGGCGCCGGGCGAGCTCGATCGCCTCGTGCAGGGCCTGAAGGACGCCGCGCGCCGCTTCGCGACCGGCACGATCCTGCTGTGGTATCCGATCAAGGACGTGAAGCCGGTGGCGGCGTTGCGCCGGCAGATTGCGGAGCTGGCATTTGCCAAGGCTTTGGCCGTCGAGCTGATGGTCCGCGCGCCCGATGACCCCAAGCGTCTCAACGGCGCCGGACTGCTGGTGATCAACGCGCCATTTACGCTGCCCGACCAGCTCGACGTTTTGCTGCCGCACCTGGCACGCCTTTTGGCGCAAGGGGCGGGCGCGACGTTCCGCGTCGACGAGCTTGGCCGCGAGACCGGACAACCGAGCGTTAACCTCGGCAAGGGCAGCGCCAAGGACCGCCCCTGAAGCTCTTGCGCGAGAAGCGGCTTTCTCGGATAATTCGATATGCTCGGGCAGACGATACCCGGCGGAGACGACGAGTAGCCTTGAGATTTCGCGCGCATGCCCTTCTCACGCGCCTTCGACCCTTCCCGCATAGCGAAGAGACTCCCGAGCACCCCCCGGTGCGGTTCCGCGCGAGCCGCGCCAATTCCGAACATTGCGCACGTCAAGGAGGCTTCGCGATGCGCCAGAGCGGTACCGTAAAGTTCTACAATGCTCAGAAGGGCTTTGGCTTCATCAAGCCCGACGACGGAGGCAAGGACGTGTTCGTGCACGTGACCGCCGTCGAGCAGTCGGGAATCCCTGGCCTCGACGAGGGCATGCGCATCTCGTTCGAAACCGAGCCCGACAAGCGCGGCAAGGGTCCAAAGGCCGTCAATCTGGCGTCCGCCTGAGACCGGCCTGAAGCTGCCTCGCGGCGCGGCGTCGCTCGGCGGCCACGATCTCCCCGGCTTTTTTCGCAATTCCCCGCTTAGCCGATGGGCAAGGGCGGCGGTCTGCGGCAAGCTTGCCCGTGCAGATCGCGCTATTGCCTATGGGGTTCTCGACATGACCAAGATCTATCGCACGATGGTTGCCGTGGCGGCGCTCGCCGCCTTGTCGCTGGGAAGCGTGACGCCGGCCGAAGCGGGGCGCTGCTTCAAGAAGGCCGCCTCGGGGACGAACACCACGATGTCCGGAGCGAAGGCGCAGGTTTATGAAGCGCTGCTGCAGTCGTTCGACTGGGGTGCGTGGGCGGCGTACATGGCGACGGGGTCGACGCCGGGCTACAGGGTCGGCGCGCCGAGCTACAAGTGCACCAAGGGCGGATTGGGCTACAACTGCCGGGGCGTCTCGACGATCTGCAAGACGTCCTGAGCGCCGGTACGGTCGGAGCTCAGCCGAAAGCAGCGGTTTTTCAGCGCTAGGCCGTGACCAGGGATTTGAGCAGCCCCGTCACGATTGCCAGGAGCGCACCGCCGGCCGCTCCGACCGCGATCTGGGTGAAGAGGGCGACTGGTTCGCCCACGGTGCCGTCGGCAAGCGCGACCGGCGCCAAATCCAGGTATTGCGCGAGGACGAGGCCGCCGAGAGCCCCGCCGACCATGCCGACGACCAGGTTGCCGACCACGCCGAGCTCCAGGTTACGAAGAAGCGTGCCGACGAGGAAGGCTGCGAGGACGCCGCCGAACTGCTGAGACGCGAGTGTGACGTAGTCCAT
>CAYUBZ010000047.1:0-11678 GCA_964443205.1 uncultured Hyphomicrobium sp.
CTACCCCCAACTGCCGACGACTTGGTGCGTCGCAACGAACGCGCAAGACGGGCCAGAAGGGGATGTTATTGTTGGAGCGATTGGCGCCTTCGCGATGCCGGTCCATTGGTTGGCTGCCAGGCTACTTGAAAGGAAAAAGGGCAGCGACTAGCTTGGCGACCATTGTAACGAGAGGATCAGACTCTTGGCGCGACCGGTCGTCCATGTTTGCCGCACTACTTGGCGCGATAGCGGCGAGATGAGAAGCGAACGTGCCATTCCTGAAGAAACCGCCGTGGCCTTCACTTTCAATACTGCATCCTACGCGGTCATGATGGCGACACCCCAGGACTTAGAGGACTTTGCTCTCGGATTCAGCCTCACTGAAGGCATTGTATCTTCGGCCGATGCGATTGAAAGCGTGGAGATTGTAGAGAACGACGACGTGGGCATTGAACTGCGGGTTTGGTTGAAGGCACCTCATGCCGCTGAGTTTCTGGGTCGCCGCCGAAAAATTGCTGGCCCAACCGGATGTGGGCTTTGCGGCATAGAGAGCTTAACCGAGGCGATGCGTCCGCCAACCAAGGTGCACCGAGGTTCAGTCTTCACACCGGATCAAATTATGACGGCGATTGATTCGGTGTTTCCTTCCCAAGTTCTGAACCACGAGACCCGCGCAGTGCACGCTGCAGGCTTTTGGGAGCCGGCACGCGGCCTTGTCGCCTTACGGGAAGATGTGGGTCGCCATAACGCCCTCGACAAACTTGCAGGAGCGCTTGCGCGGAACTCCACCTCGTCCATTCAGGGCATTGTCGTGCTGACGAGCCGGGTCTCAGTCGAAATGGTGCAGAAATCGGCAGCCATTGGATCCCCGGTGATCGTCGCAGTTTCGGCGCCCACTGCACTGGCGGTGCGGATGGCCGATGCTGCCGGCATGACCCTCGTTGCCATCGCCAGGAAGGATGGCTTTGAGGTCTTCACTCATCCGCACCGCATTAAGCAATCCCTGACGCGGCCCCAAGACTCAGCACCGCAGTAGCCCGAACTCCGTGAAGGGAATAAAATCCACCACGTCCCCTTCTTGGACCTCGCTCACGCTTTCGCGGACCTCTATCAAGCCATCCGACTCGCGCAAAGAAGAAATGAGGCCCGACCCGTCCCGCGGAAATTTTGTGACCGACGGGCGACCATTCTTGCTCGTGAGTTGCGCGCGCCAGAATTCGCGCCTTCCCACCTTCTTCTTCTGCGAGAATGCAGCGACAAGCGGATAGCGCATGGGCTCGGGCCAGTCACCGCCGGCGAGAACGGCAAGCACCGGCCGTACGTAGAGCAGGAAACACACGAAAACGGCAACCGGATTGCCGGGAAGCCCTAGAATGACACAGTCGCCGATTTGGCCGAAGGACATCGGTCTGCCGGGCTTGATGGCAATCTGCCATAGATGGCGCTTGCCGAGCACCTCGATCGCACGGACGACGTGATCTTCAACGCCGAGACTCGCTCCCCCCGAGATCACCAGTACGTTGTAGCGCTGCGACGCATCCATGAGCGCCGTGCGCACGAGTTTGGCCTCATCTGGCAGGACGCCGAGATCGACCGGCTCAGTGCCGGCCGCCTGCACGAGGCCGGCTAGCATCGGGGCGTTCGCGTCATACACTTTGCCTTCGGCAAACGGCATCCCCGCGCGTAAAATCTCGTCACCGGTCGAGACGACGCCGACCTTGAGAAGCTCGTGGCAGCGCAGCGCGCCAAAGCCACAGGCCGCCGCGCTCGCCACGTCCTGCGGGCGCAGTCTCGCGCCCGGCGCGACGAGGGCTGACCCGGTCGCGCAATCCTCGCCTGCGAGACGGCGGTTGGCCCCATGCTTCAGCCCTGGCGGTATCCATACCCGCCTTTTATCTCCGTGCGTTTCGACGCGCACGTCCTCCTGCATCGCCACGGTATCAAAACCCTCGGGCACGACCCCGCCCGTGAAAATGCGGATCGCGGAATCAGGCCGTGGAGCGGCTGCGAGCGCATGGCCCGCCGAAGCGACACCCGCCACCGGGAACGTCTGCCCGGCCTTTTGGTCGTAGGCGGCGTGAGCAAAGGCGTAGCCATCGACGGCGGCGTTGGCATGCGCTGGGATCGGGCGCGGCGCGATCACGGGCGCGGCGAGATACCTACCGGCGGCGGTCTCCAGCGGCACATCCTCTGTTCCGACGACGGGCTTTACCCGCGACTTTAGGATTGCCAGCGCTTCGTTGTGCGGGATCCTGTCCTTGTCGTGGAAGAAACAATCATCAACGAGCTTGGTGCTCATGGAGAAGCTGCCAGTTTTAGGTAAGCGATGACAAAGTCGGCGACGCCGGCGACATCATCAATATGAAAGATCGGTAAGTCCTCTGTCTCCTGTGCTGGGCAATCGGATGCGATGGCGACAACCTGCGGGACCTTCGAGACAAGGGGCTCGCGCGATGCGGCACCATTGCGCCGGATTTCGAGTTTCGGGAAGCCCTCATTCTTAAATCCTTCGATCACCAACAGATCGCACGGACCGGCTTCGGAGAGAAGCTCGCCGAACCGTGGTTCGGGCTCGTCCCGGAGTTCATGCATCACGGCCCACCGCTTTGGCGAAGACAGCACCACGCGCCGGGCGCCAGCTTCTCGCAGCTTGAAAGAATCGCGCCCCGGCTGATCGATGTCAAAGCTCTCATGGGCGTGCTTCAGGGCAGTCACAACATAGCCGCGGCGCGCAAGCTCGCGGATGAGACCTGCCGCGAGGGTGGTCTTGCCGGAGTTTTTCCAACCGGTGATCCCGAACAGGGGCGGCCTCATGGGTCCTCCCGCAGCAGAGCGTCGGCAAGGGCTAGGTCCTCCGGCCGGTTAATATTGAAGAACGGATCGACAAGCCTCTCGCCTATCCGGGCGGGCTCGAAAAACACTTCGATGGCGCCGTGATCCTTGGTGAAGGCGCCTGCCTTTCGCATGCCGCGGAGAAGCGATTCCTCGATCTGCGGCGCAATCGTGACCGGCCAAAGCCCGACGACCGGGTGCACGCCCTCGCTCGATGCCGCGACGGCGAGAGTAGGATCATCCTCCAGCACGGATAGAAATCGTTGTACCAGATCGGACGGGAAAAACGGCGTATCGCTCGCAACGGTGACGACGCTGCGGACGCCGCTTGCGTGCGCCTTCACCCATTCAAGCCCTGCGTGCACGCCGGCGAGCGGCCCCGCGAGCCCATCGATGCTGTCGGCGATGACCGGCAGGCCGAAATCCGCAAAGCGCGACGGGTCGCCATTCGCGTTGATGATGACCTCGGTGACCTGGGGCCTCAAGCGATGGAGGATGCGGGCAAGGACTGGCTCGCCTCCCAGATGTAGCAGGCATTTGTCGCCGCCACCCATGCGGCTTGATCTGCCGCCTGAGAGGACGACGCCGACAACAGTCTCGGTGATTTCCATTAGAACACGCGAGGATTACAAGCCGGAGGCAGTCACGTTGAGACCTGGTTCTCTCGAGGCGTCATGCCCATGCGCCGCTTCGATCTTCACCGCGCAATATTTGTACTCGGGGATCTTGGCGATGGGATCGAGCTGGGGATTGGTGAGCACGTTTGCCGCGGCTTCCACATAGGCGAAGGGGATGAATATGACCCCTTTCTGTATTTCCCGGTCGGCGCGGGCCGTGAGCTCGATCGTACCCCGCCGCGTCGTGACGCGCACACTTTGACCCGGAGCCACGCCGTATCGCGACAGCGTTGTGGGGTGCAGGCTCGCAGTGGGGCCCGGTTCGAGTGAGTCAAGCACCACCGCGCGCCGCGTCATAGCTCCCGTGTGCCAGTGTTCGAGCTGGCGGCCGGTGACCAAGACCAGAGGGTATTCATCGTCGGGCACCTCGGCGGGCGGCAGGATATCGGCGGGAACGATCCGCGCCCGGCCGGTTTTCGTCGGGAAGCCATCGCCGAAGACGATCGCCTCGCCCGGATGGTCAGGCGCGGGGCACGGATACATGATCGAGGATTCCCGCTCCAGGCGCTCCCACGTGATGTTGTCGAGGGAAGGCATCGCAAGCTTCATCTCGGCGAACACTTCGGACGGGTGTTCGTAGGTCCAGGGAAGACCAAGGCGCTTTGCGAACTCTACGGTGATCCACAGATCCTGCCGCGTATCGCCGGGGAGATCCAAGGCCTTACGCCCCATTTGCACCTGGCGGTTGGTGTTAGTGACCGTACCAGTCTTCTCCGGCCACGCGGAAGACGGCAGCACGACATCCGCCATCATTGCCGTCTCGGTCAGGAATATGTCCTGCACCACAAGGTGCTCAAGCTTCGCGACGCCTGCGCGCGCATGGTCGAGATCAGGGTCGGACATCGCGGGATTTTCACCCATTATGTACATGCCCCTGATCTCGCCGGCATTGGCTGCGTTTATGATCTCGACGACGGTCAGGCCCGGCTTGTTCGATAGCGCTGCATCCCAGAGCTTCTCGTATTTTTGGTGGATGCTGGCATTCGCGACGTCCTCGTAGTCGGGGTAGAACATGGGGATGAGGCCCGCGTCCGACGCGCCCTGCACATTGTTCTGACCGCGCAGCGGATGCAGGCCGGTTCCGGGCCTGCCGATCTGGCCGCAAATCAACGCCAGCGCGATCAGGCAGCGCGCGTTGTTGGTGCCGTGCACATGCTGCGAAATCCCCATGCCCCAGAAAATCATCGCATGTTCGGCGCGTCCGAAGGTCTGGGCAACGGTGCGGATGGTGCTGGTGTCAATGCCGCAAATGTCGGAGACCGATTCCGGACTGTAGCTCTGAACATGCTGCTTTAGGCTTTCGAAGTCCTCGGTATAGGCCTGCAGGTACTGCACGTCGTAAAGCCCTTCCTCCACGATCACGTGCATGATCGCGTTGAGGAGCGCGACATCGCTTCCCGGCTTGAATTGGAGCATGTGCGCCGCATAATCGCGTAAGGCCACACCGCGCGGATCGATGACAATAAGTTTTGCACCGCGCTTTGCCGCCTGTTTGAAGAAGGTGGCGGCGACAGGATGGTTCTCGGTCGGATTGGCGCCGATGATCATAATAACATCGGCACGCTCGGCCTCGTTGAAGGTCGCGGTGACGGCCCCGGAGCCGATGCCCTCGATGAGGGCGGCGACGGAAGAGGCGTGACACAGGCGGGTGCAGTGATCGACGTTGTTGTTGCGAAAGCGCGTGCGGATCAGCTTCTGAAATAGATAAGCCTCTTCATTCGAGCACTTCGCGGAGCCGAATCCGGCGATTGCCTCGTTGCCGTGTTTTTTGGCAACCTTGGCAAGGCCTTCTGCGGCGACGTCCAGCGCCTCCTCCCAGCTCGCCTCCCGGAAATGCGTGAGGGGGTTCGAGGGATCGACATCAAGCCGCTTCGGTAGGCCCGGCTTGCGGATCAGCGGCTTCATCAGGCGCTGCGGATTGGTGACATAGTCAAAGCCGAAGCGGCCTTTCACGCACAGACGGTTCTCGTTGGCGGGCCCGTTATGACCCTGCACGAAGGCAATGCGCTCGTCCTTGATCTCGTAGCTGATCTGACAGCCGACGCCGCAATAAGGGCAGACGGAATGCACCTCGCGATCGACCGCGCGGCTGCCGCGCTGCGTGACGGTATCGATGATCGATTTCGGCATCAGTGCGCCGGTGGGGCAGGCCTGCACGCACTCGCCGCAGGCAACGCAGGTCGAGGCCCCCATGGGATCGTCAAAGTCAAAGACGGGCTTTGCGTCGATGCCGCGGAACGCCATGCCGATGACGTCATTGACCTGAACCTCCCGGCAGGCGCGCACGCATAGGCCGCAATCGATGCACGCCGAAAGATTGACGGCCATTGCCGGGTGCGAGAGGTCAGGTCGCAGGATGCCATGCGCTGGGAACCGCGAAGTCTCGATGGCCTGCGCTTCGGCCCAATGCCAGAACGGCGAGACCTGGTCCGGCGAGTCCTCGTGCGGCGGTTGGTCGGCAAGCAGGAGCTCCATCACCATGCGGCGGGCTTTCACCGCGCGCTCGGTTGCCGTCTTAACCACCATATCGGGGCCGGGCTTGCGGATGCAGGACGCAGCCAAAACCCGCTCGCCCTCGATCTCGACCATGCAGGCGCGGCAGTTGCCGTCGGCGCGGTAGCCGGGCTCGGGAAGCCAACACAGATGCGGAATGTCGATGCCTTCCCGCTGTGCCACCTGCCAAATGGTCTCGCCGGCGGACGCCACCACCACCTTGCCGTCGAGGGTGAAGTGGAGCTTTTCAGTCATCACCGCATTCCTTGTCGCCGCCGCTGCCGCCTTGAAATTTCAATCTAGTATCGATCCGGCCGGCCCGCCACCTCGGTCCGCGCCAGCTCATCGGAAAAATGCTCAAGCGCGGTGATGAAAGCGTTCGGGGCCGCCTGCCCAAGCCCGCAGATTGAGGCGTCGCGCATGGTCTGCGCCAGCTCGTCCAGGAGCTCGCCATCCCATTTCCCTCGTTCGAGCAGGGCCACAGCCTTGTCGCACCCCACGCGGCATGGCGTGCACTGCCCGCAGGATTCGTCCTTGAAGAAGCGCAAGAGATTGAGCACGACGGCGCTGATGTTATCGCGATGCGAAAAGATAACGATCGCGTGGCTGCCGACGAAGCTCCCATACTTGTCGAGCGTTCCAAAATCGAGCGGCAGGTCCGCGAGGCTCGCCGGCAGGATGCCGCCGGACGCGCCGCCCGGCAGATAGGCCTTGAAAATATGCCCCTCTTCCATGCCGCCCGAGCGCTCGATCAGCTCGCGCGCCGTCACACCCGCCGGAGCGAGGATCACGCCCGGCTTTTTCACCCGTCCGGACACTGACCACGAGCGCGGCCCCTTGGCCTCGCCCACGCCCTGCTCGGCAAACCACTTAGGGCCTTTCGCAAGTATCTCTGGCACCCAGTGCAGCGTCTCGACATTCTGATTAAGGGTCGGCTTCCCGAAAAGGCCGACCTCGGCGATGTATGGGGGCCGGTTGCGCGGATAGCCGCGCCTGCCTTCGATGGATTCGATCATCGCCGACTCTTCGCCGCAGATATATGCCCCTGCGCCGCGGCGAAGCTCGATTTGGCCCTTGCTGATGATGCCGGCGCTCTCCAACGCAGCGATCTCATGCGCGAGGATGTGCAGCACGGCGGGGTATTCATCGCGCATGTAGAGATAGATGGTTTCGGCTTCGACCGCCCAGGCGGCGATGAGCGCCCCTTCGAACATGCGGTGCGGCTCGCGCTCAAGGTAATAGCGGTCCTTGAAGGTGCCCGGCTCGCCCTCGTCGCCGTTGATTGTCATGAGGCGCGGCGCCGGGTAGCCGCGCACGATATTCCATTTGCGCCCGGTCGGAAATCCTGCGCCGCCTAGCCCGCGCAAGCCCGCTTCGGTCAGATCGTTGACTATGGATTCAAAACTGATGCGGCCCGCGCGGCAACTTTGCAGCACCGAGTAGCCGCCGTCCGCGAGATACGCGGATAGGCCCTCATAAGATGGGATTACCGGCTCGCGCCTGCCGCTGTGCAGTGTTTCGAGAACTAATTTCGGCGTGGCGTGATCGACGTGGAGATGGGCGATCTCGCAAACGGGAGCCGTATCGCACCGTCCCATGCATGGAGCGCGCAGCACGCGCACTTCGGACGGGTCCGTATCATTCTTGAGCGCTGCGAGCAGCGCGTCCGCGCCCTTGAGCTCGCACGTGATCGAGTCGCAAACCCTTATGGTGGTCGGGGGCGGCGGCGTCTCGCCTTCCTTCACGACATCGAAATGCGAATAGAAGGTGGCGACCTCGTAGACCGCTGCCTGCGGCAGGCGCATCTCGGTGGAGAGGGCGCGTAGGTGCCTTGCGGACAGATGGCCGTAATGGTCCTGGATAAGGTGCAGAAACTCGATCAGCAGGTCCGGGCGGCGCTGGCGTGCGCCGAGTATTTTGCGCACCTCGCGAAGCGCCTCGGCGTCGAGCTGGCGACCCTTTGGAAAGCCGCGGGCGCGCTTGCGTGAGCCGACATTGCGGGCCGGCCGATCCGGGCCACCACCATTGCCTGCGACCTTCTCCTCCATGTTCGCTCCTACTGTTACATTTCGAACGCGGGCAACGGGTCGCACGCGCACCTTTAACCGCAGTGATACAGCGCCTGGATTCTATCAGCAAGCAACTGCGGAGACCCAAGCAACGTACTTGAATCGATGGAGTAGCTCGATCTGACAGTTGTTGGGCGTGCCCCTAATCCGCGGCCATCCGTCTGTCCTATTGACAGTTACTCCGCGTTCTTCCTTTGCTGGGTGCAATCTCAGGGCTAAGGCCCTCCCACACTGGATCACGCTAATGTCCGGCTCAATCGATCTTGACGGTACACTCCGGCAAATCATCATTCTCTATCCGCAGCTCATCGAGATAGTGGGGCTATCTCTCAGGGTGACCCTGACGGCGGTAGCCATCGCGACGATCATCGGGTTTGCGATTGGAGGCATCCTGGCCGTGTCTCGCTTTCCCGGGAGCAGCGCTCTGATCGCGATCATGAACGCCTTGATGGGCCTACCGCCCGTCATTGCGGGACTGGTCGTCTATTTAATGCTTTCTGCGTCTGGACCAATCGGCGTCCTACAGCTCCTCTACACTCCCACCGCAATGATCATTGCCCAGACGTTTTTGGTGCTTCCGATCGTTACAACGCTTACCTGCCGGACGTGCCAGGATCTTCTGGAGGAATATCGCGAGCAGCTCCACTCGCTCGGAGCATCGTCAGCGGCTATCGTGCAGACGCTGTTGTGGGACGGCCGCTATCGCTTAGTCACACCTGTCCTTGCAGGTATCGGCCGTGCCATCGCCGAAGTTGGAGCAGTCATGATTGTCGGCGGGAATATCGACCACGTGACCCGCACGATGACCACCGCGATTGCCCTCGAAACATCGAAGGGGAATCTTACCCTGGCCATCGCTCTGGGCATCATTCTTCTGGTCATTGCACTTGCCATAAACGTTGTACTGATGTGGATGGGGAAGCTGCCTTCCCACTTTGCCAATGCTTGATAAGTTGGGAACCCCGTTGCCCGATTCAAGCGGACTTTCATCCGTACGCCTCTTGCCGCTTGAGCTGCGGAACCTCTCCCTGGACATTGGCGGACGAGGACTGATCGAAGGAGTCGACCTCTATCTGGAGGATCCCAGCCTCACCGTCATCATGGGACCGAATGGTGCCGGAAAAAGCCTGCTGCTCCGCCTCATGCATGGTCTAATTGCACCGACTGGCGGTGCAATCCTCTGGGCGGGCGTACCCATAAATGCCCAAATACGACGACACCAGGCGATGGTTTTCCAGAAGCCGGTGCTGCTTCGCCGCACTGCGCTCGCCAATATCACGCATGCGCTTTGGCTGCGGGGCGTCCCACGCGGCAGGCGGATCCCACGTGCTACGCAAGCTCTGCAACTTGCAGGCCTCATGCAACACGCATTCACGCATGCACGCGTGCTTTCAGGAGGTGAGCAGCAACGGCTCTGCCTCGCCCGCGCTCTCAGCCTCGATCCCGACATCCTGTTTCTGGATGAGCCGACTGCGAGTCTCGATCCTGCCTCGACCTTGGCCATCGAGCGATTGCTCATCGAGGCGCATCACCACGGCACCAAGGTGATATTGGTGACGCATGACGTAGGCCAGGCGCGACGCCTTGCGCACGAGATCATCTTCATGCACCACGGCCGTGTCGTGGAACATCAGCCTGCATTGCGCTTTTTCCAGCAACCTGAGAGCATTGCCGGGCGCGCCTTCATCGCCGGGGATTTGGTTCTCTAGCCACGGAGCAGTTCATGAACGCAGCATCGAGAAGACGAATTTGTCGTGCTCTGGCCGCTTTCGTGTTTTTCGTGTTGCCCTCAATTTCGCGCGCGGCGGAAAACTTCATCATCGTCCAATCGACGACTTCCACACAGAACTCTGGCCTGTTTGAGCACCTCCTTCCGATTTTCACAAAGAAGACCGGGATCGAAGTACGCGTGGTAGCAGTCGGCACTGGCCAGGCCCTTAGGAACGCCAAGTATGGCAATGGCGACGTGGTGTTTGTCCACTCCGAGAAGGACGAGGAGAAGTTTGTGGCGGAGGGGTGGGGCGTGAAGAGGTACCCTGTCATGTACAACGACTTCGTCATCGTTGGTCCGAGAGCCGATAACGCCAGGATAGGGGGAGGCAAGGACGCGCCTCAGGCCTTCAAGAAAATTGCCGAAGCACGCGCGCCATTCGCCTCCCGGGCGGACGATTCCGGTACGCACAAAGCCGAGCTTAATCTGTGGGAACAGGCGGGCGTCGACCCGAAGCAATCGAGTGGCAAATGGTATTTGGAGACGGGATCCGGCATGGGTGCGACCTTGAATCTGGCGCTCGGGAAACGGGCCTACACGCTAACTGACCGCGGAACTTGGCTGTCGCATGCTAATAAGGACGATTTTTCGATTTTGGTCGACGGCGACAGCAAGCTGTTCAACCAATACGGCGTGATCCTCGTCAATCCGGCGAAGCACCCGAATGTGAAGGCCAAAGAGGGTCAAGCATTTATCGACTGGCTCGTCGGGCCCGAGGGACAAGCCGCAATTGCCAGCTATAAGATCAGTGGCGAGCAGCTCTTTTTTCCAAACGCTTCGCTACCCTAAGCAGATGCACGATGTAACCGGCACCGAACTGCATGATCCGGGAACCCCGCCGGGCTCTCCGGTTTGCGGACAAAGCAATGTCCGCTTTGGGTCAATCTCTTCCGTCCGGCGCATGTTCGCGGCTGGTCCGGTTATCCCCCAGCTGCAGTCGATCTCCGACAGTGCGGCGAACGGGCGAGAAGGGCCTATAGCTGCTGACCCTCCCCCCGATTGGTACTCGTTCATAAGCAGAGTCCGTTCTGGTTATGGTCCGACGTGGACCGGGTTGCAAACTCGTTCGGTGTGAGCCCGGCGAGGCTCGTGTGCGGGCGATGATCGTTGTAGTCGTCCTTCCACGCGCGGAGTAGCTCGCGGGCGTGGGGCAAGCTCCGGAACAGGGTCTCGTTCAGAAGCTCGTCTCTCAGCCGGCCGTTGAACGACTCGACGAAGCCGTTCTGCATCGGCTTGCCGGGCTGGATGTAGTGCCAGCCGACGCCAGTCTCCTGTTGCCAGCGCAGGATCGCCATCGACGTGAGTTCAGTGCCATTGTCGCTGACCACCATCGCGGGACGCCGGCGCGCGGCGATCAGCGTATCCAGCTCCCGCACAACCCGGTGACCTGAGAGCGACGTGTCGGCCACCAGAGCCAGGCATTCTCGCGTGAAGTCATCGACGATCGCGAGGACGCGGAAGCGACGGCCGTCGAGGAATGCATCGGACACAAAGTCCAGCGACCAGCGCTGGTTCTTGCTTTGCGGCACGGCAATCGGTGCCCGCGTGCCGAGAGCCCGCTTGCGCCCGCCTCGTTTGCGGACCATCAGCCGCTCCTCCCGGTAGATCCGGTAGAGCTTCTTGTGGTTCACCAGAACGCCTTCGCGCTTCAAGAGCAGGTGCAATCGGCGATAGCCGAACCGGCGGCGATGAGCCGCCAAAGCCTTCAAACGCGTGCGAAGCACACCGTCGTCGGCCCGCCGCGTCCGATAGCGGTAGACCTTCGGCGCAAGACCGGCCAGTGCGCACGCGCGTCGCTGCGAATAGTCCTTCTCTTCGATCGCCCAGCTCACGGCAGACCTCCTCGCGGCGGGC
>CAYUBZ010000048.1:0-2675 GCA_964443205.1 uncultured Hyphomicrobium sp.
CGCCTATTGAGCCCCATGCGCATCTACAAAGAGTTCCAGTTCGAGGCCGCCCACTTTCTCCCCTGCGCCGCGCCCGGTACGGCGAACGCGCGCGTGCACGGGCATTCGTTCCGCGCACGCGTCTCCATTGAGGGCATGCCCGATCCCGACACGGGCTACATCTTCCATTTCGACGAGCTGGCCGCCGCCATGGCGGAAGCCCGCGACGCGCTCGATCACCGCCTGTTGAACGAGGTGGACGGGCTCGAGACGCCGACGCTGGAACGCATCGCCATGTGGCTGTGGAACCGGCTGCAGAACCGCGTTCCGGGCCTGGCCGAGATCGAGATCGCGCGCGACAGTTGTCACGAGGGCTGCGTCTATGCCGGGCCGCCGCCCGTACGCCTCGCTGCGGAATGAGGGGTCGATGACCAGAACCTCGCGATAACCTCAAACGTCGAACACCCTCCCCTTGATGGGGAGGGTGGCGCGGAACGCGCCGGGTGGGGTGAAGAGCTTGGAGAAGCAGTAGCAACGTTGCTCCTGATCCTTCCCCCCACCCCTAACCCCTCCCCACCAGGGGGAGGGGAACGCGGATGAGCAAGACGCCCCGTCGATATTCAATCGAGACCGAGCAAAATGAGTGAGCAAACACCAAAAGTGACAATCCTCGGGCACGCGACAAGAGTCCCGGCAAGTCCCGACGAGGCAACGCTGGAGCGCGTGCCCAACCCGCATGCCGATGCCCACTATGTCGCCCGCTTCACGACGCCTGAGTTCACGTGCCTCTGCCCGGTGACGGGGCAGCCCGACTTCGCCCACCTCGTCATTGACTACGTGCCGAAGGACTGGCTCGTCGAATCCAAGTCGCTGAAGCTCTATCTCAACGCCTTCCGCAATCACGGGGCATTCCACGAGGACTGCACGATTGCGATCGGCAAGCGAATTGTTGCCCTGTTAGAGCCGCACTACCTGCGCATCGGCGGCTACTGGTACCCGCGCGGCGGCATGCCGATCGACGTGTTCTGGCAGACGGGGACGCTGCCGGACGGCGTGTGGCTCCCCGATCCTGGCGTCGCGCCCTACCGCGGGCGCGGGTGAACAGATTTCTGCTTCCGGCGCGAACCTGACCCAGTGCCACTATTCCTTCGATGCAGCTTCGACGCGAATGACCCTTAGCCGACTTCAAAAGGCAACACCGCCTCCCCTCTGGTGGCTGAGGTATCAAAAGTAGGAGGCAATGACCGCCCCGGAGCCGGGCCACATCAAGCCGATGCCTGGGCTGGCGCGTCCGATAGGGGCTCGTTTTCCATGAGCAGTTTCCAATGGTCGAGCGCCTTGACGAACGTGCCATCACCGATGTTGGGCTCCAAATCGGCGTTCTCGCGGATGGCCTGATTGGACACGTCACCTTTGATCCAGGTCTCGGCGAGCATCTTTAGGAGCTCGATGCATTCGTCCTCGCTCTCCGTCGGATGCGTCCCATCCATATCGATATCGATGAGATACTTGAACTCTTCGCCCCAACCGTTGGGAAGCTTCCATTTTTCCGAGGGCGAGCTCCGCCTCGGTCTGACGAGCGGTGACATGCGGACGATCGGAGGTTTCTTCTCCCAAACATCCCGGTCCTTCATGCCGTTTGGAACGAGGTTGATGAGCGAGACGTACGTCGCCGCGTCGGGCGGGTCGTCGAGAATGCTGTTCGAGAGCTCCTTGATGTCTCCAAACAGCGTGGATTCTTGCGGGTTTTGCAGAAGCTCCGGGTCGTCAGACTGGTTCTTCACGTTGCTGGGGGGGAGAGCCACGGTGCCCGTGCCGAGCGACAGCACTTGAATGGATTCCCGCTTCTCGCCGTTTGCAAGCGCTTCCGTGACGCCGGCGAGCACCGGGTTGTTGAAGCCGGCGATGGCGCCATCCCAATAGTGCGCATCGTTGACCACCGCCGGGGAGACGAAGAAGTTGACGGGGGCGTTCGTCGAGGCGTGGATCGCCTCCGCAAGCGACGCCCGCTCCTTGCCCCCCGAGCCCCTGGACAGGCTCTTCGTATTGGAGCGGAAGAACTTCGCGCGCCGTCTGTCGTAGTTGAACCCGCAGATCAGCAAATCAGGGCTCTTGCCGCCGCTTTCCGCGTTCTCTTTGATGAATTCGGGAATCTCCCAGAGCTGGTAGTCGGGGCTGGTGATCTTCTTTCCCTCGGACGTAATGAAGACGTCGTCACTCTGCGTGAGCACCTTGTTGAGGCCACGGAGTTTCGCCTTGGTGCGGTATTTGGCCCCGAAGGGGAATATCCCGCGCATGAACCGATGGAACAGGTAACGGAACGGCTTTCCCCAGACGAGCGCAAAGGGCAACGGGTTGAAGATCTGGTAGCGCTTCTTCGGATCGCAGAAATAGTTGAGGACGTCGGACAAGGGCAGATTGCTGATGAGCCCCCCCAACGTGATGCTGCCTCCGGAGGTGGCGACAACGAGATCGAAGTCCTTCAACACCTCGTGACCTCGCTTGTGCTCGGAGTAGATCTCCTGAAGGGCCATGACCTGGATCAGCGACCAGACGCCGCCGCCATCGAGGCTGAGAATGCGATAAGCCATGAAATGTCTCCCCAAAATCCGGTGCTGAACGAATTTCCCGAAAACCCTCCCCCAGCAACCTAGCGAAATCGGCGGCGCCGTACCACTCCGGAGATATTCCCGTGA
>CAYUBZ010000048.1:2775-11669 GCA_964443205.1 uncultured Hyphomicrobium sp.
GGTCCGCTCAAGGACGATTGGCGCTGCGATCACAACTCCAATAGCGCCCATCATGCGCCCAAGAAAGCAAAGCTTGATTACAAGTCTTGATTCCAGGAGGGGGGCGGATCAGGGCACAGGCCCACGCGGTGGCGCCCCAAAGTGCCTGGTGATGGTTACTTCGGGGCTCCACCCGGCAGCGGGACGTCGAAGCAGACGTTGATCATGCCGATCAGCCCGTAGAAGCCGCACAGCGTCACGATCTCAATGAGCCCGGTCACGCCGAAGCGGCGCACGATCTCGTCCTGCAGCGGCTGGGGGATCGACTTGTAGTCGAGCGCGCATGCCATGCACGTGCGCACGCTCTTGTAGGGCTCGGGGAATGTGTTGGTGCCGGCCGCAATGGCGGAGATGATGTCGTCCGACAGACCGGACATTCTTGCGGCCTCGATGTGATCGGCCCACTCGAACGCGATGCCCGCATGCTTGGAGAAGACGAGCACGAGAAACTGATAGACGTCGCGCGGTAGCGTCGCCTGGTACTTGTAGTAATAGCCGAGCTGCTCGATGCGCTTGGCGAGCTCGGGGTGGTTCAACAGGGGAACATAAGGGCCGAGGTGATGCACGCCCTTGGCCGCGCGGCGCTTGAGGATGTCCTCGTAGATTGAGCGGCCCTCGCCGCTGAGAGTTGGGATTGGATCGGGCAGGCTTGCCATCCGGGCTCCTCCTTACGCGTGATACGACCACGCCGCGGTTGCCTCTTGATAGGGCTCGACGGGCGTCGTTGCGGTCTTGTCCGTTTTCACGTCGATGACGCACGGCTTGTTTGCCGCAAGCGCGCGCTCCAGCGCCGGGATGAGCTCGTCGGGCTTGCGGACAGTCGCGCCGTCGCATCCCAGCGCGCGGGCGAAGCCGGCCCAGTCTTGGTCCAGCGCCTCCGTCAGACGCGTGGGCACGGGCCCGAGCTTGTGCATGCGCAGCCAGACGTTGCCCAGCGCCGCGTTGTTGCTGACGACAAAGATGACGGGCAGGCCGGCGCGCGCGGCGCTCTGCACCTCCAGCCCATGCATGCGCATGCAGCCGTCGCCGGTGAAGACGACGACCGGACAGTCGGGTCGCGCCGCCTTGGCGCCGATCCCGGCCGCAACCCCCCACCCCATGGGACCAAGCCCGGAGGCCGTGAGGAACTGGCGCGGGCGATAGCTGTCCCAGTAGTGCACGCTGAAGGCGCGATGAGCGCCGCTATCGACGATGGCAATCGTCTCGCGCGGCAAGGTCTTGCGGCAGTCCGCCACCATGCGCGCGGGATGGATCGGCGTCTGCTCGCTGGCGGTGTTCACGAAATCGTAGTAGCGCGGCAACGTCCGAACGCTTTTAAGCCAGCTCCGGCGTGCCGCGATCCCATCCCTCAGAGTCGTGGCAACGTCATCGCCGATGTCGCGCAGCCAGCGCACGAAGGCGCCGCCATGTCCGCCGACATAAGTCTCGTTCTTGACGTGGCAGCCAACGTGCACAGCGGATATGTTGACCGAGAGGACGCCCAGCTTCGGCTCAAGCCGGCTCGACCAGTGCATGGAATCGCGCACGTTGAGCGTCGCGCCCAGCACGATCAGAAGGTCGAGCGGCTCTTCGAGAAAAGCGTTGGTGGCATGGCGCGTGCCGGCGTAGCCGAATACGCCAAGCGAGAGCTCGTGGTCCTCGGGAAAAATCCCCTTGGCATGCTCGGTCGTAGCGACGGGAATATGAAAACGCTCGGCCGCCTGTAACAGGTCGGCAGCGCAGTCGTCCTCGATGACGCCACCGCCCACGAGCATCGCGACGCGCGGGGCGGCCGTGACGCTCCCGAGAATCCCCCACAGTTTGTCCGCTGCCTCGACGTCGAGCGGCCGGGCATGCAGCAATTCGGATGCGATAGGTTCGATCTCCCAATCGATCTCGCTCGTTTGGATGTCATGCGAAATGCTCAGGTGCACGGGGACGCGCTTGCCGTCCATCATGCGTTTGACCGCGCCGCGCAGCTTGTGGCCGAGCAAACGGACATCGGGAATGCTGTAGGATTGTGCCGTCACCGACGCCACGGCCAGGCTGTCATTGTAGGTGCCAGCCGTAGCGTCTTGAAAAAGCCCCAGCCCCTCCATGTAGCTGGCAACCTCGCCGGAGAGGACGAGAACCGGGGATTGGTCGGAATACGCCGCCGACACGGCCGTCACCGTGTTGGTCAGACCCGGACCGCCGATACACAGGCAGACGCCGAAACGCCCGCTCGCACGAGCATACCCATCGGCCATGTAGGCCGCCCCGCCCTCTTGTGCCGCAACGATCGGCGTGATTTGCGGGATACGCCCCAGCGCCGGGAGGAAGGGATCGATCAGGCCGCCCGGAACCATGAAGACGTGATCGATTCCGTCGGCAACAAGCGACCGCAGGATGAAGTCTGTGCCAAGCATGCACGTGACGTTAAATGCTCAGACTTAACGTTTGCCTTTTCCGGCCCCAGTCCAAGCCCCTTCCCTCCGGTTGGGTCCGGACTGGCCAGAAATCCGCGGCTCAGCTAGCTTCATGCTAGCGCGTCGGAGGGGAAATGATTCGCACGCTTGGCTTGGCGCTCGGGGTTGTCGTGTCCGTCCTTTCGATCGGGCACGCGCGGGCGAACACGCAGCTTGCGCATGAGCAGCCCGTCGTGACGGACCCGGCGCTCACACCACCACCTGCCGCCATCGCCAATGGCGAGGCGCAAGAGCCCGAGGATCCCGCCGCTGCGGCGCTCAGCCGAAAGCTCGCCGGGCTGCCAAGCGAGGGCTCCGCCGAGGAGATCAAAGAGCGGTCGGTATTGATCAACTTCTATGGGGCGCGCGCCAACGCCCCTCTGTGGGTGACAGAAAAGGGTTTGACTCCCAAGGCAACGGCCATCGTCGGCGAGATCAAGAAGGCCCACGACTGGGGACTGGAGCCCAAGGACTTCGCGCTTCCAGATCTTGCGACGGCCGATGGCGCCACGCCGAGCCTGGATGCCGGTGCCATAGCCGACGCCGAGGTGGCGCTGTCGCTCGCAATCCTGAAGTACGCCCGCTACGCACGCGGCGGCCGCATCATCGATCCCACGGTCCTTCTCAACTCCGAGCTCGACCGCAAGCCGCAACTCGTCGACCCTGAGGTCGTGATCAAGGGCATTGCCGGCGCCGAGGAGCCTGACGTCTATCTGCGCGGACTCAATCCCAAGCATCCCCAGTTCGAGAAGCTGCGCCAAGCCTATCTCGCTACGCGCAACGAGAAGATGGCCGCAAAGCTCCTCGCCAACATGGAGGAATGGCGCTGGATGCCCGACGACCTGGGCGATCTGCACATCCTCGCCAATATCCCTGAGTTCATGGTGCATCTTGTCAAGGACGGCAAAGACATTCACTCAGAGCGCATCGTCGTCGGAGAGGTCGGCAAGCAGACGACCATCTTCACGCGGAACCTGAAGACCATCGTCTTCAAGCCGTTGTGGCGGGTGCCTGAATCCATCAAGGTGCGCGAGCTACTGCCCAGCCTGCGCCGGGGCGGGGGATTGTTCCGCCAATACGGACTGCAGCTGGAGACGAAGGACGGGGCGCCCCTCGACTACCGCGGCATCGATTGGCGCACAGCCGACATCCGCGACTACGAGGTGGTGCAGCCGCCCGGGCCCAAGAACGTCATGGGCGTGGTCAAGTTCACATTCCCCAGCCAGCACACGATCTTCATGCACGACACAATCGACAAGTGGATGTTCGGCCGCGCCACGCGAACCTTGAGCCACGGCTGTCTGCGTTTGCGCAATCCCATGCGCATGGCCGAACTCGTTCTCGCCGAGGACAAGGGCTGGGATGCGGCACACGTCAACCAGGTCTTGAACGACGGCCCCCGCAACAACGAGATCGTGATCGACCACAAGATCCCGGTTCATCTCGTCTACTTCACGGCTTGGGTGGACGACAAAGGTTCAGTTCGCAGCTACCGCGACATCTATGGCCACGAAAAGCGCATCACGCAGGCGCTTCAGGGCAAGTGGGATCAGATCAACGTCGGGCGTGATCATTTGGCGCCCGTCGAGCCCGTGGAGCCCAGCACGCTTGCAGAATCTGCACCGAGCGCCCGATCCCAGCGCCGCCAGCAGCGGACAATCGTCGATATCGTCGGCAGCGCATTGGGTGGCGACTTTTGAGCACAGCGGCGAGCCGGTCGGCGCCGAGACGCAATTAATCTGTTTGCGGCCGACCTCGCAGCCTTGAACATCGCAGCGTTGGCAGATAGCTAACGCCATGAGGACACTACGAATCATTCGCCACGGCGGCGGCGCTAGCCTGCTTGCCGTTTTGGCTCTCCTTTTCGCCCAATCCGCATCCGCGCAGACCCCACCGCCAACGGCCGTCGACGACGCGGCGGTCTCGGCGACACCCACGCTGACGGCGACTTGGATCAAGTCCAAGATCGATGAGATCGAGGCGCGAAAGGACATTGCAGCCGCTGTTCGCGACCAATCGCTGGCACTCTATCGCGACGCGCTCAGTCAACTGGAGGGCGCGGAAGCGAGCACCGCGGGCGCCGCCAAGTTCCAGGACGCGATCCAGTCCTCCCCCAAACGCACCGCCGAGGTCAGGGCGCAACTGGCCGCTCTAAACGCACCCCCCGCGTCGACGGGGGCAGTGGCGAAAAAGCCGATACGTGAGCTTCCGCTCAACCAGATCGAGCAGAAGCTCGACACGACGCAGGCCGAAATCGCCACGCTGAATACCGAGCTCGGCGAGCTCGAGGCGGCGTTGCGGGCGATGGCCGCGCGCCCCACCGCTGCGCGGCAGGAGCAGTCGGTCGAGAAGCAGAAGCTCGATGAATTGGCCTCGGCCCGGCCTGCGGCAAATCTCGGCGAGGAGACAGTCGTTGCCGAGGCGCGGCGAGCCGCGCTCGCAACCGAGCGCTTGGCCCGCGCGGCCAAGATCAATCTTCTGGAGCAGGAGCTGATCAGCTTGCCTGCGCGTCAGGCGCTGGCCGCGGCAAATCGGGATCTCGCCGCCGCCAAGCTCGAGCGTCTCCAGCAGCAGGTTCCCGCGCTCGAAGCGTCCATCAACGATTTGCGCCAGTCCGACGCGCTGCGCAAGCAGGCGCAGGCCGAGCAGGTCACGCGCCAGCTCGCCGGCCAGCATCCGTTGCTCGAGGACTACGCCAAGGGCACGGCGGAGTTGCACCAGAAGCAGACCGATCTCACGCGGGCCACAGAGGAAGAGCAAGCCGTACAGACGGGAATCGACGCGGAGATCGCCCGCATCAGGGAGAGCACGGCGTCGGCTCAACAGATTCTGGATATCGGAAGTGTCGGCGCGGAACTTGGCGAGTTCCTGCGCGAGATGCGCGCCCAGATTCCAGTCCTCTCGTCGCTTCGCGGGAGGATCGCCGATCGCGACCAGGCGATTGTCGAAGCGCGCCTTCAGCGCCTGAACTTGGAAAAGAGGATGCGCTTGCTGGCGGAGCCTGCACGCGCCGCCGACCGCATGCTGGAGACCGCCGGCCTGCAGTCGACCTATGAGTTGCATACGACGCTCAAGACACTGATGGCCGCGCGTCGGGATGCGCTCGCGCGGTTGAGCGAGGCGTACACGCGGCGCATCGATCAGCTGGCCAAGATCAATGCTGCCGAGCGCGAGCTCCTCGGCCAGTCGCTGCAGCTCGCGTCTCTTTTGAACAACCGGCTGCTCTGGCTGCCGAGTGCTGCGCCCCTCGGGTCGGCATGGCTCGAGCAGGTGAATGTGAGCGCCGTCTGGCTGATCCAGATCGAAAGTTGGAAGTCCGTCGGGCAGGCACTCGCGCGGCGCATTGCCGGCCTGCCGCTGCTCAGCCTGGTCGTCTTTGCAGCTTTTGCAACCTTATGGGTCTTTAGGCGGCGCCTGCGCCGTCAGTTGGAGGCGATCGCAACAGCGCTCGGCCGCCCGACGACCGACGGATACTTGCTCACCCCCAAGGCTCTGCTGATCACTGCGCTCATCTCGCTGCATTGGCCGCTCCTGTTGGGGTACACAGGCTGGCTGCTGTCAATGCCCCCGGAGGCATCTGAGTTCGCCGCGTGCGTCGGCAGCGGTCTGCTTGCGGCGGCGTTTGTCGTACTCGTGCTGCGCTTCCTGCAGTTGCTGTGTTTGGACAGCGGGCTGTTCGACGCGCACTTCGGCTGGAGCGAGCGCGCTTGTCAGCTGTTGCGGCGCAATCTCGGATGGCTCGTTTTGGTCGCGGCGCCGGTGGCGTTCACCATGGGCATGATCGAGGTCAGCAAGTCCCAGATTTATCGCGACGGCATGGGTCGATTGGCGTTTCTCGTCGGCTCCATCGCCATTGCCGTGTTCGCCATGCGCGTGCTCAGCCCGCGCAAAGGCATCTTTGCCGAGCAGCTCCCGCGTGACGGCGCCTTGTGGCTGATGCGCGGGATTTGGCATCCGCTTCTTTGGGCAGCGCCCCTCGCTCTCGCCGCGCTCGCCGTCTCCGGCTACTACGACAGCGCGTCGTTGCTGCGGGCGTGTCTCCTAAAGACCGTCGCGATCGGCGTGCTCGCGCTCATTGCCTATGGCGTCGCCATGCGTCAGCTGCTCGTGGCCAGACGCCGCCTGGAAATGCACCGAGCCCATGAGCGGCGCGAGAAAGCGCGCGCGGCCGCGGTGGCTCGCGACGCCATCGAGGCCACCGGAGATGCCACTCCGCAGGTGATGGAGACGCCAGAGGTCGACGTCGCCGCGATCAGCCAGCAGACGCGCACGCTCCTGCGTATGCTCACACTCGTTGGACTTGCGATTGGTCTCTGGCTGGTGTGGCGGCCATTGCTGCCCGCGCTGGGCGTTCTCGACGACGTCGCGTTGTGGACGCAGACGATCACCACCGATGCCGGCACTCGGATCGTGCCCGTGACGCTCTCGAACCTGCTGCTGGCTCTTGCCGTCGCCACGATGACGTTCATCGCCGCCCACAACCTGCCGGGTCTGCTGGAGATCACGCTGCTGCAGCGGCTCTCGATCGAGTCGGGCACGCGCTACGCCGTCACCGCCATCAGCCGCTACTCCATCATCGTCGTGGGACTGCTCATCGCCTTCAATTGCATCGGGGCGGACTGGTCGCAGATGCAATGGATCGTCGCCGCGCTGGGCGTGGGCGTCGGATTCGGGCTGCAGGAGATCGTGGCCAACTTCGTTTCAGGGCTCATCATTCTCTTCGAGCGTCCGGTGCGCGTCGGCGACACGGTGACGATCGGAGACTTGAGCGGCACCGTCTCGCGCATTCAGATCCGCGCGACCAGCATTACCGATTGGGACAACCGCGAGATCCTCGTCCCCAACAAGGCGCTGATCACCGACAAGGTCATGAACTGGACGCTCACCGACTCCGTGACGCGGCTGTTGGTGCAGGTCGGCATCGCCTACGGCTCGGACACGCAGCTGGCGCAGAAGGTCATGCTCGACGTGGTGAAAGCCAATCCGATGGTGTTGGTTACACCGCAGCCGACCGTCTTCTTCCTCGGCTTCGGTGACAGTTCGTTAAACTACGAGGTTCGCGCCTTCGTCGCCCTGCCGGCCCATCGTCTGCCGGTATTGCACGACCTGCACGTCGGCATCGAGCATGCCTTGCGCGAGCATGGCATCCAGATCCCCTTCCCGCAGCGCGATCTGCATCTGAAGTTTTCCGACGTTGCCGAAGCGGCGCAGGAGGCAGGGGTCAAGGCACTGCGCCAGAAGCTCAAGGAGGCGGGTTAGCGCCATTCCGGGTTGGCGCGGGGCCCTCGGATCATCCGTCTCCAGCATTTCTTAGCAAATTTGCGCTAGGCTTTACGCAAAATCAAAAGAACACTTGGGAGACGTCCATGTTTGAGAGTCTCGTCAACCAATTCGCTACGATGTCGCTCGGCGAGGAGCTGTACACGTTCTGCTTCACCGCCTTTATGGTCGGCGGCGCGCTCTGCTGCTGCGTGCGTTCCGTCAGGCCAACGTCTGCGCCGGCGCCCCGAAAGCCTTTGCTTGAAGCCAAGCCCAAAGCCAAACGAAAACGGGCGAAGGCGCCGCGACACACTGATACCGGCAGGAGCCAGCGCGCTACGCCGCCGCCGCGACGTCCGCGCCGCCAGCTCGCTTTAAGTCCGGCGGCACGGCTTCCTCGGCCAGCGTCTCAATCGCCTCCGCAAGCGGCATCACAGTCTGCTCATCGGAGCCCAGACGGCGGATTGACACTTTGCCCTCCTCCGCCTCACGTTTGCCGACGACCAGGATCGCCGGCACCTTGGCGAGCGAGTGCTCACGCACCTTGTAATTGATCTTCTCGTTCCTGAGATCGATCTCGGCGCGCAGGCCGGCCGCCTTCAGCGCCTCGAGAACCTCGAGCGCGTAAGCATCGGCATCGGACACGATGGTCGCCACGACCACCTGCACCGGCGACAGCCACAGCGGGAAATGACCGGCGAAGTTCTCAATCAGGATGCCGGTGAAGCGTTCCAGCGACCCGAAGATGGCGCGGTGGATCATCACCGGTGTCTTCTTGTCCGAATGCTCGTCGATGTAGAAGGCGCCTAGCCGGCCCGGCAGGTTGAAATCCACCTGCGTCGTGCCGCACTGCCAGTCGCGGCCGATGGCGTCGCGCAGCACGTACTCGAATTTCGGGCCGTAGAATGCGCCCTCGCCCGGGTTGATCTCGGTCTTGATGCGGCCCGCGCCGCGCTTCTCGATCTCCTTCAGGACCTTGCCCATCACCGCTTCGGCACGGTCCCACAGCTCATCGGCCCCGACGCGTTTCTCCGGCCGGGTCGAGAGCTTCACGACGATCTCCTTGAAGCCGAAGTCCTCGTAGATCGACAGCAAGAGGTCGTTGACCTCCAGGCACTGCTCCTCGAGCTGGTCCTCGGTGATGAAGATGTGGGCGTCGTCCTGGGTGAA
>CAYUBZ010000049.1:0-11454 GCA_964443205.1 uncultured Hyphomicrobium sp.
GATGGATCACCTCGTTAACGCTTTGACCGAGCTTTGGGAGGCGTGCCCGCTGTCGCGGGGCGAGGTCGTCCGGCTCGCGGCCGAGTAAAGCCCAAAGGGGTGCACCGTCATTTGGGTGCGCGGCGCGGCGCAATGGGGGCACCATTCCGGTTGAGCCGGAGGCTGCGCAATCATAGAGTGGCCTGGAACAGGCTCAGGAACCGCCCCATAAACCACCCGAGGCGGCGCAGGTTGGCGCCTGCCGTGCTAAAAACCCATTGCGCGCAACAACAAGGAAACGACCCCAATGTTCAATCTGCTGAAGGGCGGGCGCACCGCCTCGAAGTCGGGCTTCTTCTCCGCATCGATCGCCGACAACGATCCCGACGTCGCCGACGCGATCGGGAAAGAGCTCGGCCGCCAGCAGAATGAGATCGAGCTCATCGCCTCTGAGAACATCGTCTCCAAGGCCGTGCTCGAGGCTTCGGGCAGCGTGCTGACCAACAAGTATGCCGAAGGCTATCCGGGCAAGCGCTACTACGGCGGGTGCCAGTACGTCGACATCGCCGAGCAGCTGGCCATCGACCGCGCCAAGCGGCTGTTTTCCTGCGAGTTCGCCAACGTGCAGCCGCACTCGGGCAGCCAGGCCAACCAGGGCGTGTTCATGGCGCTGGCAAAGCCCGGCGACACGATTCTGGGCCTGAGCCTCGCCGCCGGCGGCCACCTCACGCACGGCGCGCCCGTCAACCAGTCCGGCAAGTGGTTCAAGGCCGTGTCCTACATGGTGCGGCCCGACACGCACCTCATCGACTTGGACGAGGTGCGCAAGCTCGCGCAGGAGCACAAGCCGCGTCTCATCATCGCCGGCGGCTCCGCCTATCCGCGCCAGATCCCGTTTGCCGAGTTCCGCGCCATTGCCGACGAGGTCGGCGCGCACCTGATGGTGGATATGGCGCACTTCGCCGGTCTCGTCGCCGGCGGCCAGCACCCCAGCCCCTTCCCGCACGCCCACGTCGTCACGACGACGACCCACAAGACGCTGCGCGGGCCGCGCGGCGGCATGATCCTCACCAACGACCCCGACATCGCCAAGAAGGTCAACTCGGCGATCTTCCCCGGCCTTCAGGGCGGCCCGCTGATGCACGTCATCGCGGCCAAGGCGGTCGCCTTCGGCGAGGCGCTGCGTCCCGACTTCAAGATCTATGCGAAGAACGTCATCGCCAACGCCAAGGCGATGGGCGAGGTTTTGGTGAGCGACGGGTTCGCGCTCGTCTCCGGCGGCACCGACACGCACCTGATCCTGCTCGATCTCAGGCCCAAGAAGCTCACCGGCAACATCTCCGAGAAGGCTTTGGAGCGCGCCCACATCACCTGCAACAAGAACGGCGTGCCGTTCGATCCGGAGAAGCCCATGGTGACCTCGGGCATCCGTCTGGGCGCGCCCGCCGGCACCACGCGCGGCTTCGGCGTCACCGAGTTCCAGCAGATCGGCCGCATGATCGCGGAGGTCCTCGACGGGCTGGCCAAGAACGGCGCCGAGGGCAATGCCGAGGTCGAGAAGAAGGTAAAGGCGCAGGCGATGGACCTGTGCAAGCGCTTCCCGATCTACGGCTGATCACAAAAAGCGCTGTGGAAATGGAGGCACTGGGGTGAACCCCCGGTGCCTCTACGCTTATTTGGTATAGGCTGACGCCTGCATTTCATGGCCCGGAGAACGCCTTCATGCGCTGCCCCTATTGCGCCGGCGAGAACACCCAGGTGAAGGACAGCCGTCCCACCGAGGAGAACGCGGCCATCCGCCGTCGCCGCATCTGTCCCGACTGCGGCGGCCGCTTCACCACGTTCGAGCGCGTGCAGCTGCGCGATCTGGTCGTCGTCAAGCGGTCCGGGCGCAAGGTGCCCTTCGATCGCGACAAGCTCATGCGCTCCGTCGACGTGGCGCTGAGGAAACGCCCCATCGATCGCGAGCGCGTGGAGCGCATGGTGTCGGGCCTGGTGCGCCAGCTGGAAAGCTCGGGCGAGAGCGAGGTCGCGTCCTCGACCATCGGCGGCCTCGTGATGGAGGCCCTGCGCGGTCTCGATCCCGTCGCCTACGTGCGCTTTGCTTCCGTCTATCGCGACTTCCGCGAGGCGGCGGACTTCCAGGAGGTGCTGAGCGAGATCGCCGGCGAGGCGGTGCCGGCGCACGAGGCGGCGCGGATCGCCTTCGAGAGCCCCGGTGTCGAGGCGGCGCCTCACAAGAAGCACTGATCGCCGATGGCACTCACCGGCTCTGCGGCGCGCGCCGGCTTCGATGCCCACATGATGGCGGTAGCCTTGCGGCTTGCTGAGCGCGGCCTGGGGCGCACCGCGCCAAACCCCGCCGTGGGCGCCGTCATTGCCGACGAGGGCTCGGGCGAGGTGATCGCGCGCGGTTGGACGGCGCCCGGCGGACGCCCGCATGCGGAGACCGAGGCGATTGCGCGGGCGGGCGGGCGCGCGCGCGGCGCCACCCTCTACGTCTCGCTCGAGCCCTGCTCCCATCACGGCGCGACGCCGCCGTGTGCCGATGCGATCATCGCGGCCGGCATCTCGCGCGTCGTCTGCGCCATCGAGGATCCAGATGCGCGCGTGGCGGGCCGCGGTCTCGCGCGCTTGCGCGCGGCGGGCATCGCGGTGGAGCGCGATCTCATGGCCGGTGCCGCGCATTGGATGGCGGCCGGGCACATCCTGCGCGTCACCGAGCGCCGCCCGCTCGTGCAGCTGAAGCTGGCGCTGGCCCCTGACGGGTCCGTCCCGCGCGGGAGCCGCGGACAGCCGGCCTGGGCGACCGGTGCTCCGGCGCGGGCGCAGGGGCATCTGATGCGCGCGCGCGCCGACGCCATCCTCGTCGGCCGCGGCACGGTGATCGACGATGATCCGCTGCTCACCTGCCGGTTGCCGGGACTCGCCGATCGCTCACCCGTGCGGGTGGTGCTGGCGCGTCGTCTCGCCGGCCTTAACAAGAGCCGGCTGGTGGCGACGGCCGCCGAGCACGCCGTATGGATCTTCTGCGGGCCGGGTGTGGACGCTGCGCCGCTCGAGGCGGGGGGCGTGCGTATCTTTCGGGTGCCCGAGGTCGGCGACGAGCTTTGGCTGCCGAGCGTGATGGAGACGCTGGTCGCGCAAGGCATCACCCGCCTGCTGGTGGAGGGCGGCCCGATCACGTGGCGCGCGCTCTCGCACGCCGGGCTCGTGGACGAGGCGGTGGTGTTCCACGCCCGCGCTGAAGCGCGGCAAGCGATCACGGGGCCCGCAGCGCTGGCGGCACTCAATCGTTACGTCGAGGCTGGTAACTTGCAGCTTTTCGATCATCGATCGGTCGGCAGCGACGATATGATCGTGTTTCGTCGGCACTGGCGCAGCCTGGCGCCGCACGCGACACGCGCAACGAACGCATAGAGGCAGAGAGGAAGGCCAGAAGCGATGTTCACCGGCATCATCACCGACATCGGCGAGGTCGCCTTGCGCGAGGACGGCCGCTTCACCATCCGTGCGCACTATCCGGCCGCGAGCTTGGAGGTCGGCGCGTCTATGGCGTGCGACGGCTGCTGCCTGACCATGACCTCGGTGCGCGCCGACGGCGAGGGCGCCTTGTTCACCGTTGACACCTCCAACGAGACGCGCGCCAAGACGACCATCGCCGATTGGGCCCCGGGCCGGCGCATCAATCTGGAGCGCTCGCTGGGTGCGGGCGCCGAGCTCGGCGGGCACGTGGTGATGGGGCACGTCGACGGGCTCGCCCGCATCCTCGACGTGAAGCCCGACGGGGAGAGCCGGCGCTTCTCCTTCGAGGTGCCGGACCACCTCGCGCCCTATATCGCCCCCAAGGGCTCGGTGGCGCTGGACGGGGTGTCCCTGACCGTCAACGAGGTGAGCGACAACCGTTTCGGTGTTAACGTCATCCCCCATACCTTGACGGTGACCACGTGGGGCGCGAAAACCGCCGGGCAGTCGGTCAACCTGGAGGTTGACCTGTTCGCGCGCTATGTCGCGCGGCTCCTGGAGTTCCGCCCGTGACGCATGAGCTTGGCACGGTTGCCTTCGCAGAAGGCCGTGGCTGCCTGTCCTCCGTCCCCGAGATTCTCGAGGACATGCGCAACGGGCGCATGGTCGTGCTGGTCGATGCCGAGGAGCGGGAGAACGAGGGCGATCTCATCATCCCCGCGCAGATGGCGACGCCCGACGCCGTCAACTTCATGGCCAAGCACGGGCGCGGTCTCATTTGCCTGGCGCTGACGCAGGCGCGCGCGCACGAGCTGGGACTGGAGGCGATGGTGCGCCGAAACGACTCGCGCAACCGCACGGCCTTCACCCAGTCGATCGAGGCGCGCGAGGGCATCACCACCGGCATCTCCGCTGCAGATCGCGCGCGCACCATCGCCACCGCGATCGACCCGACCAAGGGCTCGGGCGACATCGTCTCGCCGGGGCACGTCTTTCCTCTTGTCGCGCGCGAGGGCGGCGTGCTGATCCGTGCCGGCCACACGGAAGCCTCCGTCGACCTGACGCGGCTCGCCGGCCTCTACCCCGCCGCCGTCATCTGCGAGATCATGAACGACGACGGCACCATGGCGCGCATGCCCGACCTCGTCGCCTTCGCGCAAGCCCACGCGCTCAAGATCGGCGCCATCGAGGACCTGATCGCTTACCGCCTGTCGAACGAGCACCTGGTGCGCCGCGTCGCCAAGACGCCGATCGCGACGGCGGCGGCCGGCACCTTCGAGCTGCATGTCTACGAGACGACGGTGGAGCCGGGCGAGCATCTGGCGCTCACCAAGGGCGATCTCACCGCGCCGGGTCCGGTGCTGGTGCGCGTGCACGCGGTCAATGCGCTGGGCGACCTGTTGGGCGTCGGAGCGGCCGGCGAGGGTGGCCGGCAGATAGAGAACGCCATGCGTTTGATCGACAAGGAGGGCCGCGGCGTCATCGTGCTGATCCGCGATTTGCGGCCCAAGTCGGTCTCGGAATGGGTCGAGCGGCGAACGCAAGCTCCCAAGAAGGGTGACGGCGGCCCTGAGCGCCGGCAGGTCGAGATCGGCGTCGGCTCGCAGATCCTCACCGACCTCGGCGTCCGCGACATGGTGCTGCTGTCGAACTCTCCCGCGCACGTCTATGTGGGCCTGGAGGGCTTCGGTCTGCGCATCGTCGGCTCGCGCAGGATCGAGTGAGCCATGGCGGTCAAAACCAAACCTCCGGCCAGCCGCGCGCACAAATCGCCGCCCCAGGTGAAGGCGCGCGTGCTGATCATCGAGGGTCGCTTCTACGAGGCGATCTCGGACGAGCTCGCTGCTGGCGCCATCGCCGCCTTGGAGGCACAAGGGGCGAGCTACGACCGGGTAGCCGTGCCCGGCGCGCTGGAGATCCCGCAGGTGCTGGCGCAGGCGGTGGCGGCGGGGCTCATCCCGCGCTCCGGGCAGAAGGGGCAATGGGACGGTGCGGTGGCGCTCGGCTGCGTCATCAGAGGCGAGACGCTGCACTACGAGATCGTTTGCGAGAACGCCAATCACTGGCTCATGGAGGTCGCCGTTCGCGATGCGGTCCCCGTCGGCAACGGCATCCTGACAGTGGAGACCGAGGAGCAGGCCTTCGAGCGCGCGCGCGGCGGCGTGAACGGAAAAGGCGGGGACGCGGCGCGCGCGTGCCTGCGACTGATTGAGCTGGCGCGCGCCTATCAAGGGCACGACGTTGAAGGACGGGGCGCATGAGCAGCCCCGACCAGCCTGGTCCTGCGAAAGTGACGCTGCCGCCGCGCACGGCAGCGCGCGTCGCAGCCGTGCAGGCCCTCTACCAGATGGACATGGCCGGCACCGACCTCAACGCGGTGATCGACGAGTTCGTCCGCTTGCGCTTTCCGCGTGCGCCCGGTGACGAGGCGGCGTCCGGAGCCGATCCAACCTACTTCACCGAGTTGTTACGCGGCGTCGTCCGGCGCCAGCGCGACATCGATCCCCTCGTCGACGAGCAGCTCGCCCAAGGGTGGCGGCTCACGCGCATCGATGCGATCATGCGTGCCATCCTGCGCGCCGGCGTCCTCGAGCTGATGGAGCGCGCCGACGTGCCCGCCCGCGTGGTGATCAACGAGTACATCAACGTGGCGCACTCCTTTTTCTCCGAAGACGAGCCGAAGGTGGTTAACGGCGTGCTGGACCAGCTGGCGCGGCGGCTGCGCGGGCCTGAGTTCAACGGCAATGGCGAGCGACAGAGCAGATAGCGAGGAGGCCATCATCGGCGCGTTCTTCGCGCCGTTGGCCGCCGGCTTCCCCGGCGCGTTCGGCTTGCAGGACGACTGCGCCGCGATCGCGCCGGCGCCGGGCTGTGAGCTCGTCGTCACCACCGACGCCGTGATCGCGGGTGTGCACTTTTTTGCCGACGAGGACGCGGGCGCGGTCGCGTGGAAAGCGCTGGCGGTCAACGTCTCCGACCTCGTCGCCAAGGGGGCTGCGCCGCTCGCGTATCTGATGACGCTGGCGTTGCCCGATGCGCCCGAGCGCACGTGGCTCAGCTCGTTCGCGGATGGGTTGGGGGCGGCGCAAGCCGCGTTCGGCTGCCATCTGGCCGGCGGCGACACGGACCGCACGCCGGGCCCCTTGAGCGTCTCCATCACGGCGTTCGGGACAATTCCGATGGGCCGCATGGTGCACCGCGCGACCGCGCGCCCCGGCGATGCCGTCTACGTGTCGGGCACCATCGGCGACGGCTACCTCGGGCTGGCTTTGCGGCGCGATGCGGCGCTGGCCGAGCGGTGCCGGCTCGATGCCGGCGCGCGCGCCGCCCTCGACGCAGCGTATTGCCGGCCGCAGCCTCCGTTGAGCCTCGCGCCGGTCGTGCGCGAGTGCGCTTCAGCGGCCATGGACATCTCCGACGGCCTGGTGAAGGATTTCGACCGGATGTGTCGCGCTGCCGGGGTCGGCGGCCGTCTCGAAGCGGCGCGCGTGCCGGTGTCGGCGCCGGCCCGGGCCGTTGTCGCGAACGCGGGCGCGACGTTGGCCGACCTGTTGACGGGCGGGGAGGACTATCAGGTGCTGGCGGCAATCGCACCGGAGCGTGCTGCCGAGTTCGAGCGCCTGGCGGTCGCTGCGGGAACGTCCGTGACGCGCATTGGGGCCATCGAGGGTGTCGCCGCAGGCGTACGCGTCGTCGACGAGAACGGGCACGCCTTGGCGTTCACCGCCACGGGTTGGGATCATTTCGCGCAAGCCTCCACGCCGCCGCGCAATGAGGGCTGATTGCGGCCAAATGGCCCGCGTTGCCACGCGTGCAGGGCTCTGGCACTCTGGGGCCGACAGGCGTCTTGGTTTGGCCATATCCAATCGGCTAGTAAGGTCATCGGTGGTCAGGTGAAACTCGAACAAACCTGGCGTCGGCTCGCGACGCGCCCGCAAGCTCGGTGCGCATCCGCGAGAGCAGAATTCAGGACGGATTGATGCAGGCAGATCGCGCGCCAGCGTGGCCCCGCGGGTCGCACTTTTCCGATCTCGGCGGCGGACTTTGCCGGCGCGGCGCGGGTGTAATCGGCGTCGCCGTCGCGCTGCTGCTGCTTGCCGTCCCTGCCCACGCGCAGGCCGCGCAAGCCAACTGGTGGGAAAGCATCACCGGGTCTGGAACGCCGGACTATACGGGACGGCGCAGCGCGGAGCGCGAGCATGCGCCCCATGTGCATCCGCCGCTCGACGATCTGCGCCCCGATCCCACGCCCTGGCGCAGCGACGAGATGATCGCCTCGATGCAGACGGCGATCGACCGCTACCAGCAACTGGTCTCGATCGGTGGGTGGCCCATGGTGCCGCCGGGCCGCATGATGCGCGAGGACGAGGAAGACGACCGCATTCCCATATTGCGCAAGCGACTGCAGTTGAGCGGAGACTTGCTGGCGCCCACGACGCCCTACAACGCCAACGTATTCGATGCCGATCTGACGGCCGCCGTACGCCGCTTCCAGCGCCGGCATGGCCTGCGCCAGACCGGACGCATCGAGCGATCGACCTATCCGGCGCTCAACACGACGGCCGATGAGCGGCTTGCGCAGCTGCGGCTCAATCAGGGGCGCATCCGCGAGCTGATGGCCGAGCGCTTCGGCGATCGCTACATCCTCGTCAACATTCCCGCCTTTCAGCTGGAGGCCGTGGAGCATTTCGAGGTGCAGCAGAGGCACCGCGTGATCGTCGGGCGCACCGCGCGCCAGTCGCCGTCCATCAAGGCCACCGTCCGCGCCATCAATTTCTTTCCCTATTGGCGCGTGCCCGACAGCGTGGCGCATCTCGATCTCATACCGCGCTTGATGAAGGAGCCGGATTTTCTCGCCAAGGAGAAGATCCGTGTGCTCCAGAGCGTCGACGGCGCCGAGGTGGATCCGCTCAGCGTGAACTGGAGCTCGCCGCAGGCGTTGAACCTCAAGTTCCGCCAGGATCCGGGACCGCAGAACGCGCTGGGGCTCGTGCGCATCGACATGCCCAATGTGGAGAATGTCTACATGCACGACACGCCGATGAAGTTTCTCTTCGGCCAGAGCTCGCGCGCCTTTAGTGCCGGGTGCGTGCGCGTGCAGGACGTGTTCGATCTCGTCGATTGGATCGCGCGCTACGAGCCGGGCTGGGGACCGCCGGGCCGGGCGGCGGCGATCATCCAGGCGGGGCAGGCCGTCGACGTCAATTTAACGCGGCCGGTGCCGGTGCATTTCGTCTACATCACGGCCTGGGCCGAGCGCGATGGGGATGTGGAGTTCCGCCCCGACATCTACGGCCGTGATGGTGCGGTGGATACGATCGCGGATCTGGACCGCGATCCGAGCGAGCCGCCGCCGCCGCCTACGTTGGCGCCGTGACGGCCGCTTAAACCCTTTGAGCTCCCGAAACGAGTGGACGGTCGCGCAACAGTGTACGGCCGACGGTCGCAGGCGCTGTGATCTGATCCTATATGTAGGACGAAGGCGCAATAACGTACTGGAAACTCGAAGCCCATGGGCTGGTCGATCAAGCTATTTACCCTCGGCGGCACCGCGGTGCGCATGCACCTGACGTTCCTGCTGCTGCTCGCCTGGATCGCTGCGATCCAGTACATGCACGGCACGGCGCAGGATGCCGCCTACGGCGTTCTTTTCATCCTGGTTCTGTTCGCGTGCGTGGTTCTGCACGAGTTCGGGCACATCTGGGCCGCGCGCCGCTACGGCATCCGCACGCCCGATGTCACCCTTCTGCCCATCGGCGGCGTCGCCTCCATGGAGCGGATGCCCGAGAAACCTGCCCAAGAGATCGTCGTGGCGCTGGCGGGGCCGGCGGTCAACGCGGTGATCGCAATTGTGCTCATCGCGGCGCTGGGGCTGAGCCTCGACCCATCGCAACTTTCGGTCGAAGGTCTGCAGTCGAGCTTCTGGATTCAGGTCGCCGTCGCCAACGTCATCCTGCTGGTTTTCAATCTTATCCCGGCGTTTCCCATGGACGGCGGGCGCGTGCTGCGCGCCGTGCTTGCCCTGTGGCTCGGCTTCGGTCCGGCCACCAAGGTCGCGGCCCGCATCGGCCAGGGTCTCGCCGTCGTGTTCGCCTTTTTGGGGTTCATGGGCAACCCGCTGCTCATCCTCATCGCCATCTTCATCTTCCTGGCGGCGGCGGGAGAGTCCAACTACGTGCAGGTGCGCGAGCTGGCGCGCGGACGGCCGGCCACGGACGCCATGGTCACGTCGTTCGAGGCGCTGGGCGTGATGGCGAGCGTCGACGACGCGGCCGCCCTCTTGCCGCGCACCACGCAGCAGGTGTTTCCGGTATTGGACGGTGCCTCCCGCCTGCGCGGTGTCGTGACACGCCAGACGATCATCGACGCGCTGCAGGGCGACGGCGGTGAGACGCCGGTTCTGGAGATCATGGCCGGCGACGTGCCGACGGTGCCGCAGACCGCTGCGCTTGACGGCGCGCTCGGTCTCATGCCGCGGTCGGGCGCACGCTGCGTGGGCGTGGTCGATGGGTCGGGCAAGCTTGTCGGCTATATCACGCCGGAGAGCATCGCTGGGCTGATGACGATCCGCTCCTCGCGGGAGAAGCGGCGAACAGGCTGGCTGCGCGGGTAGACGCCGCCTTTTCGCTTGGCCGTTCCCACATGCGCTATCTTCGGCTAGCATGCCGGCAGCTCGCAGAAGCGCGCCGCTCAGCCACCGCGATCAATCGAGGGAGGACACGAATGGCCAAGGTCGTTCTCGCCATCGCTACGGTGCTCCTCGTGGCAATGACAGCCATCGCTTCAGCCCAAGACAGCTACAAGAGCCGGGGATACGGCGGCCCGCTCAATGTCGGCCCCAACTTCAAAGCCGGCGGCCAGTACACCCCGCCGAGCTACGGTCCGAAATCCTCCAGCAGGGAGCGCTACAGGAAGAGGAAGCGGGCCCACCAGGCGACGAAGGAGCGCAAGGCGCGCGCCGCCAAGACGGTCGATACCGCCAAAGCCGCGCCGGCCGACAAAGATGTGGAGAGCGAGAATTCGAGCATCTCGAGCCTCGCGGGCGACACGGGCAAGCCCAGCGTGCCGAAGAAAACCGAGACCGCCAAGGGCATGCAAAACGAGAATTCATCCATCTCGCATGTCGCGGCCCACACGGATGCGGAGAAAGATACGGCCGAGAGCCCGGCGGTGGCGAAGGAGGACGATGAGTCCAAGCGCGCCCGCAATGTCGGCTGCAAGAAGTACTTCCCCACGGCCGGCGTGACGCTCTCGGTTCCCTGCGACTGAGCCGGCCAAGGCGGGCTCTGCCGGCGGCGCCGGCTGCGACCAGCCGGTCAGCAGCCGCGCCTGGTCAGGCCCGCTTCACGAGCCCGATGACGACGAGCAAGACGACGGCGCCCAGCGTGGCGGCGAGCAAGTTGCCGATTGTGGACGCTGGAATGATGCCGAGCCGCGGCAGGATGTAGCCGCCGACGCACGCGCCCAGGATCCCGATGACGAGGTTACCGATAAAGCCGAAGCCGTAACCTTCGACAATCTTGCCAGCGAGCCACCCGGCGATGGCGCCGATTACCAGCCACCCGAGCAGCGACATTGGTTCAAGGACCATGATGGAATCCCAGCGGCATCTGCGGAGCGAGGCAACGCAGTCAAGTTATTGAAAAGGCTGGCTCCGCGGGTAGGATTCGAACCTACGACCAACCGGTTAACAGCCGGTTGCTCTACCGCTGAGCTACCGCGGAATAGCCGATGCCTTAGCGAACGCCGCGCCTCTTAGCAGAAAGCGCTGGCGCGAGCCAGAGTGTTGAGACCAGGGCCTTGGGGCCTGCGCGCCCGAATGCCCTGCCTTGCGTTGCCCGCAAGCCGTTGGAGGCCACGCCCGGAATCGAACCGGGGTGCGCGGATTTGCAGTCCGCTGCGTAACCACTCCGCCACGTGGCCTGACCGGTCGGCGCCACCAAGCGCGAACGGGAAAGGCCGTTTATCACACCGTTCAAGGCGTGCAAAGGTTTTGGCGGCCGCGGCGGA
>CAYUBZ010000050.1:0-4796 GCA_964443205.1 uncultured Hyphomicrobium sp.
CTACCTCGAAAGCAAGGGCTTTCCCGTGGTCCTTGCCCATGCGCGCGACTTCATCGACAAGCGCCTGGCGGCGGCCGAGCCGCGCAACGACGGCAAGCAGACGCCCTTTCGCGGCCATCCGGTGTTCGTTGCCCAGCACGCGACCGCCACCTGCTGCCGCGGGTGCCTTGCCAAGTGGCACGGCATTCCCCGCGGCCACCCGCTCGATGCGAGCGAAAAAGCGCACGTCGTTGCTGTTCTAGAGCGATGGCTGCGCAGTCAGATTGAGGAGCAACATCCTTGCTGAAGCCGATTTGTCGCCGGACGCCGCCGAAGCTTCCCCCTATCCAGCTCCGCAAAGCTTCGCTATGGGGCTCGCATGAGCCGCCCCATCCTGCTCGTCGCTGCTGCAGCCCTGGTCGACCCCGACAACCGGGTGCTGATCACGCGCCGCCCTGCGGGCCGCCCGATGGCGGGTTTGTGGGAGTTTCCCGGCGGCAAGGTGGAGGCGGGCGAGACGCCAGAGGCAGCCCTTCGCCGCGAGCTGCATGAGGAGCTGGGCATCGACGTGTGCCCGACGTGCCTCTCCCCCTTCACCTTCGCGAGTCACGGATATGAAGCGTTCCACCTGTTGATGCCGCTCTATCTGTGCCGGCAATGGGACGGCGCGATTACGCCGCGCGAAGGCCAAGAGATCACCTGGGTGCGGGCGGCCCGTCTGGCGCACTACGCTATGCCGCCGGCCGACGCGCCTTTGATCGCGCCTTTGTGCGACCTGCTGGGTTGAAAGCTATTCGCGGAGTTTGCGCTCGCTCACGCCGAGCGCGTCGGCCAGGCGGGTTTTCGCCGAGCCCGGCCGCAGCGGTTTGGGCTGGCTTTCATCGGGTGCCCATGCGGTGAGCGTTAGGATCTCGAAGGTGGCCGGCACCCGGCCGCTGGCCAGAGCGAAGCGCTCCGCATAGATCTCGGCCGCCCGCGCGAGCAGGCGGCGCGTCACAGGGTGGCGGCGGCGAGCGGCGAGCATGTTGCTGGCGCCCATCGCTTTCAACTCGCGCATCAGGGCGAGCGGCGTGGCATAGGTCACCGTGACGATCTCCGAATCGACGACGGGAAGCGCGAAGCCGGCCCGCTGCAACAGCGCCCCGAGGTCGCGCACGTCGGCAAACGGTGCAACACGCGGAGAGGCGCCGCCCGTCACCTCCGCTTCCGCCGCAAGCCATGCCTGGCGCAGCTCGGTGAGGGTTGCGCCGCCGAGCAGGGCCGCCAGCAGCAAGCCGTCGGGCTTCAGGGCGCGGCGGATCTGCACGAGCGCGCCCGGCAGATCGTTGACCAGGTGCAGCGCCAGGCCGGAGACGGCGAGATCGAGCGAGGCCGCCGCGAAGGGCAGCGCCTCCTCGTCGGCGACCACACGCAACCCTTCGCAACGGCTGAGAAGGCTTATGGAGCGCTCCACGTTGACGATTTGCTCGATGCCGGCGGTGGCGTGGATGCGTTGCGACACGACTCCATGGTGGGCTCCGATATTCACCGCCAGCGGGAACGTCCGCCGGACGATCGCCAGCCGTTCGGCGATGTCGGCGGCCACCCGGTCGAGAAGAAAGTCGTGACGTTGTGCACTGCCTGCCATCCGCTCGCGCCGTCGCGTCAGCAGCGCACGATCGAAGATGCAGGTCGGTTGGGCGCTTTCGGGCTGCACGGCTTGGGTCCAAGGCAGATTGGCGGCCGGCTCGCGGCGGCGGAATTTCCAGGATAACATGGCGCGGGATACCATTTTTCACCAGCGTACGGGGCGGGTGGGACATGCTGCACGGGGACAGCCGGACAACGGCGGGAGAGGTCCTGCGGCGGACGGCCGGCGCCATCGCCGACCTCGTCGTTCCCCCGCTCTGTCTGTCGTGCCACGCGCTGCTCACCTCCCATGATTCGCTGTGCCCGAGCTGCTGGGGAAAGATTGATTTCATCCGGCCGCCCCTGTGCGACCGGCTGGGCCTTCCGATGCCGTTCGACACGGGCGGCGACATGATCTCGGCGGCGGCCGCCGCCGAGCCGCCCGACTATGACCGCGCGCGCGCGGTCGCCCGCTTCGACGGCGTCATGCGTGCCCTGATCCATGACCTCAAGTTCCGCGATCGCCACGATGCCCGCCGACTGTTCGGACGCTGGCTCGTTCAAGCGGGCGCTGCGCTCCTGGCGGATGCCGACATTGTCGTCCCGGTTCCGCTGACCCGCGGCCGGCTCCTGAGCCGGCGCTTTAACCAATCGGCGATTCTGGCCCTGGAGGTTTCCCGCCTGACGGGTGTCAAAGCCGAGCTTCGGGCCCTTCTTCGCACACGCCGAACGCAGCCCCAGGTGGGGCTGACACGCCCTCAGCGCCGGCAGAACGTTGCTGGTGCCTTCGCCGTGGCAGGCGATCTCAGAGCCCGCATTGCGGGGGCCAAGGTTGTGCTGATCGATGACGTTATCACCACCGGCGCGACCGCGAGCGCTTGTGCGCGCACCTTGAAGCGCGCCGGAGCGGCCCGCGTCGACGTGCTGGCGCTGGCCTTGGTTACCGACGGCATTCTGGTGTCGACGTGAGGCCAGGTGATGGTGCGACGCAGCTATCTTTGCGGCAAGGCGCAGAACCAACTAAATTAGCTGCAAATGCCCCAAGTCTTGCAGGGAATGTATCGGGACCCATGATGAGCATTACCGTCTACACCACCAAGTTCTGCCCCTATTGCCACATGGCAAAACAGCTTTTGCGCAAGAAAGGCGTGATATTCGAAGAGATCGACGTAAGCTGTTGCAGGGAGCTCAGGGTTGAAATGTCGCAAAAGGCCGGCGGGCGCAGCACGGTGCCGCAGATCTGGATCGGCGGGACGCATGTCGGCGGATGCGATGACCTTTATACGCTCGAACGCCAAGGCAAGCTCGACGTGCTGCTCACCGACTGATCGGCGCGGCGCGTTGGCGATGAAGGTAGGTTCTTGATGGCAGATCCGCGCGCATCACGCTCGTTTCGCGTCGGTCTCGTGCAGATGTGCTCCGGGCGCGACGTGGACCGGAATGTCGTCAGCGCCACGGATCTCATTCGTGAGGCGGCGAAAGGCGGCGCCGACTACGTGCAGACGCCCGAGATGACCACGCTCATGGAGCTGGATCGGCCCCGGCTTCTTGCGGCCGCGCGACCCGAGGAGGACGATCCCGCACTTAGCCATTTCCAGGGGCTGGCGCGCGAGCTCACCATTTGGCTGCATATCGGCTCGATGCCGGTGAAGCTTGCCAACGGCAAGCTGGCCAATCGCTCCTTCCTCATCTCACCCGAGGGCCGCGTCACGGCGCGCTACGACAAGATCCATATGTTTGACATCGATCTCGGTGGCGGCGAGAGCTACGAGGAGAGCGCCAACTACGAGCCCGGCCGTCACGCTGTCGTTGCCGATCTGCCGTGGGGACCGCTCGGGCTCACCATCTGCTACGACTTGAGATTCCCCAAGCTCTACAGAGCGCTCGCGAAAGCGGGCGCCAAATTCCTGGCTGTCCCGTCAGCATTTACGCGCCCCACGGGGATGGCCCACTGGCACACGCTTTTGCGCGCCCGCGCCATCGAGTCTCAGGCATTCGTGTTCGCTGCGGCGCAGGGCGGCAAGCACGAGAACGGGCGCGAGACGTTCGGGCACAGCCTCGCCATCTCGCCTTGGGGGGAGATCCTCTGCGAGGGGGATGTAAACCCGACTGTCATGTTCGCCGACGTCGACTTGCAGCTGTTGGCGGATGTTCGCCGCCGAGTGCCCTCGCTGCAGCACGACCGGGCCTTCGACGTCGTCCACGCCACAGCGCAAAGGCTGAGTGAGGCGTCATCGTGATCAAGTATCGGCTCAGATGCGCATGTGGGCACGAGTTCGAGGCGTGGTTTCCCTCGAGCGCGTCCTATGAGACGCAGGCCGAAAAGCGGCAGGTCTGCTGCCCGGACTGCGGTGACCGGGACGTCGGCAAAGCCGTCATGGCACCGAACGTGGCCGTGCGCGGCCGAGACCAAGAGGATGCGCTTCCGGCGGAGGCGATCCGTCCGCAATTCGTGGCCGCTCTGCGGGAAGTGCGCCGTTGCCTGCTGGCCACGGCCGAGGACGTGGGCCCGCGCTTTCCCGAGGAGGCCCGCAAGATCCACCATGGCGAGGCGGAAGCGCGCGGGATTTGCGGTACAGCCTCGGGCGAGGAGGCGCGCGCCCTGCTGGACGAGGGTATCGAGATCGTGGCGTTGCCTGCCCTGCCCGAGGACGCCAACTAGTCCGATCGCGCCCTCACACTTGCGCCAAGGCGACGAGCGTGTAGAGAACCGCCGAGCTGGGGTCGCCGGTTTTGAACATCGGCTCGCTGCTGCTGGGGGAAATCCATTTGTAGCATTGGCCGTCGTAGTCCCAGATTCCATGCACGTGGCCTGAGCGGTCGATGACGATGCCGCCGGTCTGCGTGCACGACAGCGAGAAGCCCTTCGTCTTGAGGACGTCGTTGCGCTTCAAAAGTCCGAGCAGGCGCCGGGTTTGCGTCGTCGCCATTGTTGCCGCCCCCTCTCCAGCAGAAACGCGCTCTCCGGGGGCGGCTCGATGTGGTGACGGGTACGGTGTCAGCGTCCCTGCCGCGTTCCAAGAGCCCCCGTCTTGCGACTGCAACAAAGCTGATATGAATCAAATGCGATTACAATCGCGAACGCGTGGCTGCGTTACCGAAGTCATACCGAGTGACTTGAGATTTCGAACAGCGTTTCTACTTCCCCGCAGCTGGAAGGCCGATGCGCATGCTCAGCGAGGTCTGTTCGGTTGCTGCGTGGGATGGGG
>CAYUBZ010000050.1:4896-11436 GCA_964443205.1 uncultured Hyphomicrobium sp.
TGCGGCCTTGCCACGGCGCGCGAGCGCGGCAAGCCGTGAGAGGTTCAGTGAATCTCGGTCATGTAATAGTTGTCGCGCAGATGGCACTGGCTCGTGTGCCATTCGATCGGCCGTCCATCGATGGCAAACACGACGCAGTCGAGCTTCAACAAGGGCGTTCCTTTCGCCACTTTGAGCTCCTCTGCGACGCTTCCCTCGGCCGTGGTCACGCTTATCTTCTCGCTGGCGCGTGCCAGCAAGACGCCATAGCTATGGGCGAGGACCACAATGCTGGGCGATATCTCGCTCTCCTGCGCGAGTCCCGGGAAACGCGCCTGGGGAATGGTCGAATCCTCGACCATGAACGGATGATCATCGTGCATGCGGACGCGATGTAGGCGGAACACCGGCTCGCCGTTGCGCAACTGCAAATGGCGCACCTCGGCCTCATTGGCCGTCGCCGGGACGATCTCGCAACTGCCGATCTCGCCGGAGATGCGAAGTCCATCCGGGTCGCGGATATTGCTGAATCTGATGGCGCATTCGTCCGAAGACTGATCGATGACGAAGGTGCCCCGGCCCTGTCGCCGCGAGATGAGGCGTTCGCTCTCCATTTCGTCGAGGGCCTTGCGCACGGTCCCGACGCTGATGCCCAGCTCACGGGAGAGTTCGATCTCGTTGGGGATTGCTGCTCCTGGCTTCCAGGCCCCTGCAACGATACGTTGCACAAGCATGTCCTTAACTTGCAGATAGAGGGGGCGAGTGGAAAACCGTCCTACCGCTGTCATTATCCTGAGCCCTCAAAGCTTTACCAGCCTAAATGTCCTTTCCGCTGGGTGGGTGCGCCATCTGACTGTCGTGCACACTGCAATTGAGCGAGCACATAGGCCTCATCGTTCAGCTTGGACGGCGCGCAAGACTTCTCTGCTCCCACCTCGATACATTGAAGTAGAGCACAATAATCACACTGTAACCATAGCACGAATTCGGTGAGTGGGCCCTCCTTTGTCCACCATTATTTCACCGCTTTATCTTCAGCATGCGACATACGACCGCGAGATCGTCCTTGGAGGCGGGTGTCCAATGATCGACGTTGTGCCTCTGTCCTTATTTAAACCATTCGTCCTTCTGCCGGTGCCCGTCAATGCTACGTTCGCAGGAGAACGGCTGGAGCTTACAGCGCAACGAAATGACCAACGCTCCCGTCGCAACCTATCGATTGTTTCATACGGCCGGGCAGCCGCCAAAGTAAGAGGGCGTTGGGAACAACACTATTTGCGGGACAGCGGTGGTCCGCGGCCCATTCACCTTTCTTTCGAGCGAGGCACGCGTGTGCGCGCGCAGAGCCCGCGGATCCCTTCATACTGGCCGCGGCAAGCGTAGCCCCCTCCGCACGCTACGGTCGGTCAGCCCCGCCGAGAATTCCTCCCCCCTCTCGGCGGGGCTTCCATTTGAGCGTTGGCGGAAGAACTGGCCCACGCAAACCGAGTGCGAGGTCGTTAGTCCTTGCGAGGCGGCCCGGTGCCGGTGCAAACATTGGGCGTGCCGCCGCGCACCTCAGTCTCCACGGGAGAACGATCTATGATGGACCTGCGGTCTTCCGAGGCCCGCTGCTCTGGCCCAGAGGCCGATCGGGCGGTGCGCCACGATTGGACGCGCGCTGAGGCCCAGACCCTTTATGAGGCTCCCTTCAACGACCTCCTCTATCGTGCGCACACGGTCCATCGCCGCTCCTTCGATCCCAACACCATCCAAAAGAGCCGGCTGCTCAGCATCAAGACGGGCGGCTGCGCCGAGGACTGCGGCTATTGCAGCCAGTCTGCGCACCACGCTTCGGGTCTCGCGGCAACGAAGCTGATGGCGCTCGACCCTGTTCTCGACGGGGCGAGGCGCGCGCGCGAGGCGGGCGCGACCCGGTATTGCATGGGTGCCGCCTGGCGGTCGCCGAAGGCGCGCGACATGGATGTGCTCTGCACCATGGTCGCGGGCGTCAAGGCGCTGGGGCTCGAGACCTGCATGACGCTCGGCATGCTGTCGGACGATGACGTCGGCCGGCTCAAATCGGCGGGGCTCGACTACTACAATCACAACATCGACACCTCCGAGCGCTACTACAACGAGATCATCACCACGCGCACCTTTGCCGATCGCCTCGATACCCTTGCGCGTGTGCGCGAGGCCGGCATCAAGGTCTGTGCGGGCGGCATTATCGGGATGGGAGAGGAGCCGGAGGATCGCGTCGACATGCTGGTGACGCTGGCCAACCTGCCGCAGCATCCCGAAAGCGTGCCGATCAACATGCTGATCGCCATTCCCGGCACGCCGCTGGCCGAAGCGGAGAGGATCGATGCCATCTCGTTCGTGCGCACGATCGCGCTGGCACGCATTCTCATGCCCAAATCGCACGTGCGGCTTTCGGCCGGGCGCAAGGACATGAGCGAGGAGACGCAGGCGCTCTGTTTCTTTGCCGGCGCCAACTCGATCTTCGTCGGCGACACGCTGCTGACGGCGGACAACCCGGGTGAGGACTCCGACGCTGCGCTGTTCGCCAAGCTCGGCCTGAAGCCGCTCGAAGCCGAGTCGCGCTCAGGTGAGCGAAACGATGCACAAGAGTCATGAGCGCGCACTCGATGCGTTGGCGCGTCGCGGCCGACACCGGGTTCTTTCGGCTGCGGCCGGCGCCGACTTCACATCCAATGACTATCTGGGGCTTGCTTCCTCGCGCGAGCTGAGGGACGCTGGCCGCGCCGCACTCGAGCGCGAGGTGCCGATTGGCGCGGGCGGCTCGCGGCTTCTGCGCGGCAACCACCGCGAGCACGAAGCGCTCGAAGCCGAGGCCGCCGCGTTCTTCGGCGCGCAAAGTGCGCTCTTCTTCGGCTCAGGCTTCATGGCCAACGTCGCGCTGTTCTCGACGTTGCCGCAGCGGGGCGATCTCATCGTCCATGACGCCTTGATCCATGCCAGCGTTCACGACGGGATGCGCGTCAGCAAGGCGGAACGCGCCGAGGCGCGCCACAACGATGCGCAAGCCGTCGAGGATGCCATCACGGATTGGCGTGCTGCGGGCGGGACAGGCACGCCGTGGATTGCGGTCGAGAGCCTCTACAGCATGGACGGCGACCGCGCGCCGCTCGCCGATCTGATGGAGATCGCCCGGCGGCACGATGGCATCCTCGTCATCGACGAGGCGCATGCCACCGGCGTGTTCGGCCCGGAAGGCCGCGGGCTCGGCGCCGATTTCGAGGGACGCGACAATGTGGTCTGCCTCCACACCTGCGGCAAGTCGCTGGGCGTGATGGGCGCACTCGTTTTGGGTCCGCAAGTGCTGCGCGACTATCTCGTCAACCGCTGCCGCCCCTTCATCTATGCGACGGCGCCCTCGCCGTTCGTTGCAGCGCTGGTGCGGGCAGCGCTTCTCGTCTGCCGCTTCGATGGCGGGCGGCGGGAGCGACTGCAAGAACTCGTGGCCTTCGCCGGGCGGGAGCTCGAAGCCCGCTGCGCCGTCACGCCGTCAGGCTCGCAGATCCAGCCGCTGATCGTCGGCGCCGATGAGCGGGCCACGCGGCTTGCCGCCGCCATGCAGGCGCACGGCTTCGACATCCGCGCCGTGCGTCCGCCGACGGTTCCCGAAGGCACCGCGCGGTTGCGGATTTCGTTGACGCTGAACGTGGACAAGGCGTGCATCGAGGCCATGGCGACGGCGCTCGCCGACGAGCTCAAGAGGCTCGGACCATGATGGCCCTGACGATGAACCAATGCCTCGTCGTTGCCGGCACCAACACCGACGTGGGCAAGACGGTCTTTGCCGCCGCCCTCGTTGCTGCGCTGGATGGCTGCTATTGGAAGCCCGTCCAGTGCGGGCTTGCAGGCGAGACCGATGCTCAGATCGTGCAGCGGCTCGCCGGCGTGCCGCCGGACCGCATCCTTCCCGAGGCCTATCGGCTCAACACGCCTGCAAGCCCACATTTTGCTGCCGAGCGCGATGGCACGGAGATCGACATCGAGACGCTCGCGCTGCCTGCCACCGAGCGGCCGCTCATCGTGGAGCCGGCCGGCGGTCTCATGGTTCCGCTCACCCGCCGCTTCCTGCAGATTGATCTTCTCGCGCGCTGGCGCGCGCCCGTCGTCCTGTGCGCCGCGACCGGGCTCGGCACCATCAATCACAGCCTGCTGTCGATCGAGGCCCTGCTGCAGCGCGACATCCCGCTGCTCGGCATCGCCTTCATCGGTGAGGAGCAGGCGGACACCGAGCGAACGATCGCCGAGATGGGCGCTGTGCGCCTGCTCGGGCGGCTGCCGCACGTCGATCCGCTCGAACCGGACACGCTGCGCTCAGCCTTCGACCAGAACTTCGATCGCGCCGACTTCCTCGCGGACGCCGTATCATGAGCCCGCGCCCAACGTCTCCGGTCTGGCACCCTTTCACCCAGCACGCGCTGCAGCCCGAGATGATCGAGGTCGTGCGAGCAGAAGGCGCGTGGCTCGAGACCGCCGATGACCGCCGCATCCTCGACGCCATCTCCTCGTGGTGGGTCGTGACGCATAGCCATCGCCACCCGCACATCGTCGCCGCCGTCAAAGACCAGGCCGATCGCCTCGATCAGGTGATCTTCGCCGGCTTTACGCACGCGCCGGCCGAGCGCCTTGCCCGCGGCCTCATGGCCATTGCGCCGCCCGGCCTCGCACACGTGTTCTTCTCCGACAGCGGCTCGACCTCGGTGGAGGTGGCGCTCAAGATGGCGCTAGGGTACTGGCACAATATCGGTGAGCCCCGCCACCGCATCCTGGCACTCGATCACGCTTATCATGGCGATACCGTCGGCGGCATGTCGGTCGGCGCCCGCGGCGTTTTCAACGCGACCTATGAGCCCTTGCTGTTCGAGGTCGGGCGCGTGCCGTTCCCCTCGCACGGACACGAGCGCGATGCCATCAACATACTGGCGGCGGTGTGCGCGGAAGGCGACGTTGCAGCCCTCGTCCTGGAGCCGCTGATCCTCGGCGCAGGCGGCATGCTCATCTATTCCGCCCACGCGCTTGCCGAGATGAAGCGGGTGTGCGAGCGGCACGGCGTTCTCTTGATCGCCGATGAGGTGATGACCGGCTGGGGGCGCACGGGAACTCTGTTTGCGTGCGAGCAAGCGGGCGTGGCGCCCGATATCCTGTGCCTTGCCAAGGGCCTCACCGGGGGCGCGCTGCCACTTGCCGTCACGCTATGCACGGCCCCGATCTTCGAGGCGCATCTGTCGCCCGATCGCACCCGGACGTTCTTCCATTCGAGCTCGTACACCGCCAACCCGATCGCCTGCGCGGCGGCGCTCGCCAACCTCGATGTCTGGGAAGACGAGCCCGTCTCCGCCCGGATCGCAGCGCTCTGCGAGCGGCAAGCCGAGCGCATCGCGCGCTTCGAAGCCGATGCGCGCTTCAAGAACGTGCGCCGGCTCGGCACCATCACCGCGCTTGATCTCGAGGTCGGCGACAGCGGCTACCTGGCTGACGTGGGCCCCAAGCTCTACCGTTTCTTCCTAGAGCGCGGCGTCCTGCTACGCCCGCTCGGCAACACGATCTACGTCATGCCGCCCTATTGCACGACGAGCGAAGAGCTGGATCTGATCTATGACGCGATAGCTGCAGCTGCCGATGAGCTAGGAGTTGGCGGCCCGTGAGTAAGTCGGTGATGGGCTCTGAGATTGTCGGGTTTGGCCACTACGCCCCGGAGCGGCGCGTGACAAACGCCGAGATCGAGGCGCGGCTCAAGCTCGAGCCGGGCTGGATTAAGCGCCGCACCGGCATCGCGGAGCGCCGATACGCCGCCGCCGGCGAGGCGCTCACCGACATCGCCGTGACGGCCGGAGAGATGGCGCTTGCCGAGGCCGGCATGGACAGATCCCGCGTCGGACTCGTGCTGCTGGCAACCAGCACGCCCGATCACCTGCTGCCGCCGTCGGCGCCGCTGCTCGCGCATCGATTGAGGCTCGTAAGCGCCGGCGGCATCGACATGGCGGGCGCCTGCGCCGGCTTTCTCTACGCGCTGACGCTGGCCGACGGCTTCGTGCGCACCCAAGGCACGGCCGTGCTGGTCGTCGCCGCCAACATCCTCTCGCGGCGTATCAATCCTGAAGACCGCGCGAGCTGCATTCTCTTTGCCGATGCCGCAGGCGCCGTCGTGCTGGCGCCAGCTCAACGGCCCGGCACCGGCGTGCTGGGCGCCAAGCTCGCGACCGACGGGGCTGCCTACGACCTCATCAAAATTGCGGCTGGCGGCAGCCGCCGCCCGTTCGCGCCCGACGTGGCCGTCGAGGAGACTCTTATGACCATTGCGGACGGCAAGGCCGTGTTCTCCAAGGCGGTGGACATGATGGCGGGGACATCGCGCGAGGCCTTGGCGGCGGCCGGGCTCACCGTTGCGGACATCAATCTCTTTGTGCCGCACCAAGCCAATGCCCGGATCATGGAGGCGGTGGCGCACAAGCTGGCAATTGGCCCGGAGAAGATGGTCTCCACCGTTGCCGACTACGCCAACAGCTCGGCTGCCACGATCCCGTTCTCCCTGTCGCTGGCGGC
>CAYUBZ010000051.1:0-2605 GCA_964443205.1 uncultured Hyphomicrobium sp.
TGTGCGTCGACTTCGGCTTCTTCCACAAGCTGTTCCAGCTGCGGCCCGAGGACAATGCCGTCTACCGGGCCGCCAGTGAATCTGCCGTCGCCGCCAGCCTCGTCATCTTCATTTCCGTGTTCTTGCGCATCGCGTTCTGGCACGGCCTGATCCGCATGCTGTTCACCGTGTGGATCATCGCTCAGCTGACGCTGGTCGCCGTCGCCGTGATCGATCCGCGGCTCGCCTCCACGTTTGCGCGCACTTCGTTTCTGATCATCGGCGCCGTGGGCGGCGCCTTCACGTTGTTCTTAGCCTTCCGCGGTCAGGATCGAGCGCTGTCCCTCATCCCGACGTGGATCTTGTTCCTGATCTGGATCTTCGGCGCCGCCATGGTGCTCACCGGGCGGCTCTCCGGCGACGTCGTCGTCTCCGCGCTCGTCGCCGGCCTCGTCCTCATTCTCGTCCTCATCGGATTTACCGTGACCCAATTCGCGTTCCGCTCGCTGGAGCCGCTCTACGGCACCGCCCCCAGCGAGCTTCAGTTGCGCGCGCTCGCCGTCGATGGCGCCGGGTCGGCGGTGTGGGAGTGGAACGCCCGGCGCGACGAGATCAAGGTCAGCCCCGTGATCGAGGCGTCGCTGGGATTGAGCGCCGGCGAGCTGTCGACCAAGGTCGAGGATTTCATCAAGCATCTGCATCCGTCCGATCGCGACCGCTACCGGCTGATCCTGTGGACCATGCAGGAGCGCTCGTGGGCGAAGATCCGCACCGACTTCCGCATGCGTCATGCCGACAACAGCTACCGCTGGTTCGAGCTGGAGGCCGCGAGCGTCCCCAACGCGGATGCGCGCTCGTTGCGCTGCGTGGGGCTGATCCGCGACGTGACGGACGCCAAGCGGTCGCACGAAAGGCTGCTGCACGACGCCGTGCACGACAGTCTGACCGGGCTGCCCAACCGCGAGCTGCTGCTCGACCGCCTCGGCGTCGCCGTCATGCGGGCAAAGAGCAAGGACGGCCCGCGGCCGTGCGTCATTTTCATCGACATCGACAAGTTCAAGAGCGTCAACGTGTCGTTCGGCTTGGTCGTCGGCGACAGCCTGCTGCTGACGGTCGCTCGCCGGCTGCAGAGCCATCTCGGCCCCCAGGACACGCTGGGGCGGGTCGGCGGCGATCAGTTCGCAATCCTGCTGGCCGCCGACCATGGCCCGCAGGAGCTTGCGTCCCTGGCAGAGCGCGTGCGCCGATCTTTGCGCGCGCCCATCAAGATCGCCGGCCAGGAGATCGTGCTGACGGGCTCGCTCGGCATCGCCGTCTACGACGGGGGCGAGGCCGGTCATCTCGATCTCTACAAGGAGGCCGAGATTGCCATGTACCGCGCCAAGCGCAGCGGCGCCGACCGAATCGAGATCTTCCGGCCCGATATGAGCACCGACCGCGACGACCGCGTCGCGCTGGAGAGCGATTTGCGCAAGGCGCTCGCCAAGAACCAGATCCGCGTGCTCTACCAGCCGATCATCTACCTGCCCACCGAGGAGCTGGCGGGATTCGAGGCGCTGGTGCGCTGGGAGCATCCCAAGCTCGGGCTCATGAGCCCCGACGATTTCATACCGCTGGCCGAGGAGTCCGACCTCATCGTGCGGCTCGGCTCGCACGTGCTCCTGCGTGCCGCGCACGAGGCCGCGCGCTGGCAGCGCGAGCTGCCGCGTGAGGAGAATCCGCTCTTCGTGAGCGTCAACATCTCCAGCCGCCAGATCTTCCGCCAAAACCTGATCCAGGAGATCCGTCACATTCTGGGGCGCAACATCGTACCCAAGGGCACGCTGCGTCTGGAGATCACCGAAAGCCTCGTGATGGAGAATCCCGAGCAGGCGACCGAGATTCTCGAATGGCTGCGCGGCGCCGGTGCCGAACTCGCGCTCGACGACTTCGGCACCGGCTACTCCTCGCTGGCCTACCTGCAGCGGTTTCCCTTCGACACGATCAAGATCGACCGGGCTCTGGTGCAGTCGACCGGCTCGAAGAACGGCGCAGGCTCGGCCATCGTGCGCTCGATCGTGGCGCTCGGGCACGAGCTCGGCAAGAAGGTCGTGGCGGAGGGCGTGGAGACGCCCGATGACGTGGGCTTCCTGCGCTCCATCGGCTGCCAGTATGCGCAAGGCTTCTACTACGGCGAGCCGATGTCGGATCGCGATGTGCTGCAGCTCCTGAAGATGGTGCGCACGGCGGAGAACAAGCTGCGACCCCGCGGCTTCTTCCGCGCCAAGTCGAAGGCAAAGCCCAAAGACCAGAAGGCCAGGACCAAGGCTGCCAAACGGGTTCCGCCTTCCGTACCGGCCGCCCGCGCCAACGGCGAAACGCCGCCTTCGAGAGAACCCGTTTCGGGGACCTTCGCGGCCTTAGGCGGTATCCTGCCCAACAGCACCGTACGCCCGAGGTCGCGGCCGGCTCCCCCGCCGCCTCCGTCGGCCGCGCTGCTTCCCCCGCCCGATCTCGGCGGCCTCCCGCCGCCACCTCCGCCCGCCATCGCAGGGCCGCCGCCGGCGGCGTCGGCTGCGCCGTTCCCGGATCCACCGCCCGCAAGTCCACCTTTGCAAGATCCGCCATCGCAAGCCGCGGCGCCGCC
>CAYUBZ010000051.1:2705-11346 GCA_964443205.1 uncultured Hyphomicrobium sp.
CACCGCCCGCAAGTCCACCTTTGCAAGATCCGCCATCGCAAGCCGCGGCGCCGCCGCCGGCGCCGCCCCGCACGCCCCCGCTCACCATGGAGTCGGTCATGGCGTCGGTCAGGGAGGCGACGAGCGAGTTCCGGCCGTCTCCACCAGATACCGATCCGCCCGCAATCCAAGCGAACGCTGCCGAGCGCGAGGCGCCGCAGGCCTCTGCTCCCCCTGTGCCCGCTCCGCAACCGCCGGCGCCCAGCGTGCCCGCTGCAAAGCCGCCCGCGCCCCGCTCAGCCGCCCCGCCTCCGAAGACGCCCGCGCCTCCCGCGAGCGCAGAAGCGGCGTCGAACGGGGCCGCGCAAGAGTCGCCGATCGATGCGGAGGCGATGGCTGCGGCCTTGCGAGGCTTGCCTGCGCCGGACCGGCCGCAGGCCGCAGCGCCCCCACCGCCAACGGAGCCCGCGCGAAAGCGCTCGGCGCCGCCTGCTGCCGCATCACCTCGCCAACGTGCACCGGCCGCATCGGCCAGCGCGCGCGCGCCAGCCGCGCCCGCGGCCAAACGTCCTTCCAAGAAGCCCATGCCAGCTAAGCGCCCGGTCCCGGATTTCTCCGGCCTGCCGCCTGCGATGGCCCAGAGCCTCGCGCGGCTGGCCGGCGTTCCGTGGCCGCCACCTGCCGAGAGCGAGGCCGCTCAGGAAGAGCGGCAGCTGGAGGACGAGATTGTGCCTGCGGGCAAGGGTGGCCGCGACACCTGATCGCTTCGGATTGGGCGTTGGGCGACTTGGCTCAAGCGGGTCTTGCAACCGCGATCAAGCGTGGCCGGCATCGCTGACCAGGTGTGAGGGATCGATCCCGATCTTGGCCAGCGCGCGCGTGTACTTGGCGTCCACGTCGGGGTCGAAGATCAGGTCCAGGTCGGCCGGGCAATTCAGCCATCCGTTGGCCTGGATCTCGCTTTCGAGCTGGCCGGGCGACCAGCCCGCGTAGCCGAGCGCCAGAATTGCGCGGTGGGGCCCGGTGCCGCCCGCGATGGCCTTCAAGATATCGATGGTAGCGGTGAGGCACACGCCGTCCTCGATCGGCAGCGTCGAGTCGTTGGCAAAATAGTCGGAGCTGTGCAGCACGAACCCGCGCCCCGTTTCGACCGGGCCGCCGACATGAATGGACATGGAGAGGGCATCGTCGGACAGCCCCTCGTCTGATTCCGACGGCACGATGCCGAGCCGCTGCAGCAGATCGGGAAAGGAGATGTGCGACGCGTGCTGGTTGATGACGAGGCCCATCGCTCCGTCCTCCGAATGGGCGCACAGGTAAATCACGGAGCGCGCAAAACGCGGGTCCGACATCACCGGCATTGCGATGAGCAGCTGGCCGTCGAGATAGCCTTCTTCGGCCGCCTGCCGAGGCGTGCTAGGGATCTTCATGACCCGACACTAACGCGGAGCCCGCTGGGGTGTGAAGTGGGTAATTAAGGCGCGGTGAACACTGCTGTCGCAGAATGGGAAAACTTTGCATTTTTCATGAAGTCGTGATTTGCGGACCTTAAGCGAGGCGCTACAACGCTTGCCGGGCGCACCGGCCCATCATGCGAGATTGACACCCCATGACAAAACGCCTTCTCCCGAATTCGGCACGCCTTCATGTGTGTGCCTGCTTGCTGCTCGCGCTGCCGTCGGCGCACGCCGCGGCCGGCCTCGCGTCCGACTGGGCGGAAGGGCACAACTCGCGCGCACGTCTCATAGCGGGGAGCGGCGTTGCGGGCGTGGAGGTTCAGATGCCCGAAGGCTGGAAGACGTATTGGCGCAATCCCGGCGATGCCGGAGGCGTGCCTCCGTCCTTCGACTGGTCTAAGTCTGAAAATCTCGCCGCCGCTCACGTGCTCTATCCCGCGCCCAAGCGCCTCACCGACCGCGCCGGTGATACGGTGGGCTACAAGGGAACCGTCGTGTTCCCGGTGCGGCTGGAGCCCAAGGACCCGACTAAGCCCATCGATCTGCAGCTCACGCTCGACTACGGCGTGTGCAAGGAGATCTGCATCCCGGCCGAAGCGGCACTTTCGCTGGCCATCGCCCCGGAGCAGGCAAGCGACGCTTCCCCCGAGCTTGCCGATGCGCTGAAGCGCGTGCCGGCCCCCGAGGGTGAGCGCCGGCCGGGTGACCCGGTACTGACGCGCGTGCGCAGCGAGCTTGCCGGCCCCAAGCCCCGCCTGTTGCTGGAGGCTGAGTTCCCCGGCGGTGCGGAGCACGCCGACATCTTCGTGGAGGCGCCGGAGGGCCTCTATGTGCCGCTGCCGAAAAAAATTGCCGACGACGGCGCCGGGCGTGCGACCTTTGAAATCGAGCTCACCGACGGGATCGATGCCAAGGACCTCAAGGACAAGCAGCTGACCGCGACGCTCGTGTCCGACAAGGGCCAATCGGAAGCCACCTTTTCGGTGGACTGAGCGCGGCTTTGCTTCTTTAAGTTTCGCAAGTCTGCAATCGCGCACAACGAGCCGAGGAGGGCGATCCCATGGCAATCAAGGTTGGCGACAAGCTGCCCGAGGCGAGCTTTATGGTCATGACGGCAGACGGCCTTGCGCCGAAGACGACGGCGGAGGTCTTTGCCGGCAAGAAGGTGGCGCTGTTTGCCATTCCCGGTGCCTATACGCCGACCTGTCAGCAGCAGCACATGCCGGGCTTCGTCGAGCGGGTGGACGAGTTAAAGGGCAAGGGCATCGATACGATCGCCTGCACCGCCGTCAATGACCCCTTCGTGCTCGCCCAGTTCGCCAAGGATACGGGTGCCGAAGGCAAGATCGAGATGCTGGCCGACGGCAACGCCGAGTTCGTCAAGAAGATCGGGCTCGACTTCGATGGCTCCGGCTTCGGGCTCGGCGTTCGCTCCAAGCGCTATGCGATGCTTATTGACGACGGCGTGGTCAAGGTCCTCAACGTGGAGGATGCCCCGCCCCAACACGACAAGTCGAGCGCGGCCAACTTGTGCTCGATGATCGACCAATCGCTCTAGGCTAGCCGGCCGTCTTGCGGCTCTTCTGGAACGGTTTCATCGCCTCTCGGGCGAGCTCGTCGGCCCGCTCGTTCTCCGCATGGCCCGCGTGCCCCTTCACCCAACGCCAGTCGATCTGATGGCGTTGCCGGGCCTCGTCGAGCCGCTGCCACAGCTCGACGTTCTTGACCGGCTTCTTGTCGGCCGTTTTCCAGCCGTTGCGCTTCCAGCCGTGAATCCACTTGGTGATTCCGTCTTTGAGGTACGCGCTGTCGGTGTGCAGCTCGACGTGGCTCGGACGCCTAAGCGCTTCCAAAGCCATTATTGCGGCCATCAGCTCCATGCGGTTGTTGGTTGTGTGCGGCTCACCATCAGAGATTTCCCTATGATTGTGACCGTCGGTCAGGATCGCGGCCCAGCCGCCGGGACCGGGATTGCCCGAGCAGGCGCCGTCCGTAAAGATCACAATGTGGGGTCTCTCCGTCATGCACCCTCGTTTGCCAGCCCATAATCCGCAATCGAGCGCGCGCCCTGATGGAAGCGGAGCCGGCGCACGTACTCGAGCGGGTTCTTGGGACTCACCAGCGCGTCGCGCGGCGTGTTGAGCCAGTCGTAGGCCCGTGTCAGCAGAAAGCGCAGAGCCGCGCCGCGGGCGAGCATCGGCATGGCATCGCGCTCGGGTCGGGACAAGGGGCGCACCTCCTCGTAGCCGCGCAGGAACGCGCGGCCCTTGGTGATGTTGAACGAAAGGTCCTTCTCGAAGCACCAGGCGTTGAGGCACACCGCGATGTCGTAGGCCAGCGCGTCGTTGCAGGCGAAGTAGAAATCTATGAGGCCCGACAGCCGCTCACCCAGAAAGAAGACGTTGTCGGGAAACAGATCGGCGTGAATGACGCCTTCGACGAGCCCTTGGGGCCAACCCGTCTCGAGTGCCGCCAGTTCGTCCTCGATCAGCTTGTCGAGGCCTGGCGCAATCTCTCCGGCCTTGTCGGCGAATCCTTCATAAAGCGGGCGCCAGCCGGCAAGACCCAAGGCGTTGGCCCGCTTCAGAGCGAAGCCCACCGCTCCCATGTGCAGTTGCGCCAGCGCCCGCCCCGCGGCGGCGCAGTGGACGGGCGTCGGCCGGCGCACCCAGAACCCTTCCAGGAACGTCACGAGCGCGGCGGGACGGCCGGCAAGCGTCCTCAAGTTGCGGCCCTCCAGGTCGCGCACCGGCGTCGGACAGGAGACGCCGCGGGCGGCCAGGTGCTCCATGAGACCAAGGAAGAAGGGCAGATCCTCTCGGCTGACGCGTTTCTCATAGAGTGTGAGGATAAAGGGGCCGCGCGTAGCGTGGATAATATAATTGGTGTTCTCGACGCCTTCCGCGATGCCCTTGAACGACAGCAGCTCGCCCAGGCCGTAGCTGGCGATGAAGGTCGCGAGCTCCTCGTCGCTGACTTCTGTGTAGACGGCCATGGGCTTTCTTTGGGGGTCAGGGATCTTTCGAGGAAGAGGCGTCAGGGGGCGGGTGCAGTGCGCAACTCGTGCGGCACGTTGAAGGCGATGTGCTCAGCTACCGTCGTCACCACCTCGAGCGAGACTTGGAATCGCTCGCGCAAGGCGTCGATCACCTCCTCGACCAGCGCCTCGGGCGCGGAGGCACCGGCAGTGACGCCTATGCTTTGCAGCCCTTCGATGTCGCTCCAGGAAATGTCGCGTGCGCACTCGATCAGTGTAGCCGTGGGGCAGCCCGCACGTTCGGCGACCTCCACGAGGCGCAGCGAGTTGGAGCTTTGCGGGCTGCCGACGACGAAGAGGCAGGCGATGCGCGCGGCGATCGCTTTGACGGCCGCCTGCCGGTTCGTCGTGGCATAGCAAATGTCTTCTTTGTGCGGACCGACGATGCGGGGGAAGCGGTCCTTGAGCACGGAAACGATTTGAGTGGTGTCGTCGACGGACAGGGTGGTCTGAGTGACGAAGGCGAGCTTGTCGGGGTTGCGCGGCGCAAAGGTGCGCGCCTGGGCGGCGGTCTCGACCAGGCGGACGGCGCCGTCCGGGAGCTGGCCGATGGTCCCGTCCACTTCCGGATGGCCGGCATGCCCGATCAGGATGATCTCCAGGCCCTCTTGGTGGTGCCGGGCGGCTTCTATGTGCACCTTGGAGACCAACGGGCAGGTGGCGTCCAGGACCAGCAAATTGCGGGCTTTTGCGGCCGCCGGAACGGCCTTGGGGACGCCATGTGCCGAAAAGATCACGGGCTGGCCGGTCTGGGGAATATCCTCAAGCTCCTCCACAAAAACGGCACCTTTGGCCTTCAATGATTCGACGACGAATCGGTTGTGCACGATCTCGTGGCGCACATACACGGGGGCCCCGTACTTGGCGAGCGCCAGCTCGACGATTTGGATGGCCCTGTCGACGCCCGCGCAGAACCCGCGCGGCGCCGCCAGGTAGACGGTGAGGGAGGGACGCTGAGGGCGTGTTTCCGGCGGGGATGAAACGGACATTGCTCTCTTCGGTCTTTCAAGCGGTCTTCGGTCGCAAGGCGCTTGGTCGGGGCTAACTTGGGGTGCTACGCTTGATTTGCAACAATACAGGAAGCCTCCGCCGGCGGCCTAGGGGTTTGGGTCAGAACGGTAGAATAGAGGCCGGAGAGGGTTTAGGCCGGGGCTCCATGACGCAATCCACGATGGTCGCTGCGCGTTGCGGCATGCGCTTTTGTCTGTGCGGCATCTTGACGATCCTGGCCGGCGGCTGCGGCATCTCCTCGATCACCTCCGGGCTCGGCTCCTCGATCTTCGGCGGCTCTTCCTCGCAGAACGCCTCCACCCCTGGCGTCAACGAGGAGCAGCTCCTTTCGGCGGCCAAGACCAGCAACAACGGCCCCGAGAGCCCCATCGTCGGCGAGGTTGCCCACGGCTGCCCGCGCCTGAGCATCTCGCCCCGCGGCAGCCATCTGACCATCTACGAGGATGGCCGCGCCGGCGACGGGCTTGCCATCATGCACCGCGGCGAGATCACCAAGACGGCGCGCGAGTGCCAGATCGAGCCGGGACGGGTCACGGTCAAATACGGCTTCTCGGGCCGCGTGCTGCTCGGCCCCCGCGGCAACGCCGGCAACATCACCCTGCCCGTCAATGTCGTCGTCACCGACTCCAAGCGCGAGAAGATCACCAGCGATTCTATGAACGTTGCGGTCGCGGTCGCCGTCGACAACCCGATCGGCTACTTCTCGACGGTTCGCACCGTCACTTTCGACATCCCCGAAGGATCGCGCCCCGGTGAGTTCGAGCTGTTCGTCGGCTTCGATCAGAACGCGCAAGGGGCCGGCTGAACCACCACACTTGATCGGCAAGCTGCAGGTGCGCCGCAGCGCAGCTTTCAGTTCAGCTTCCCGTCGAGATCGCGGATGCTCGACTCGATGAGGGCGTTTGCCGTCGCGCCCGATGCACGCTGCTTCAGGATCTTCTCCGCCGCCGCGATGGCATTCTCCACCGCTGAAGCGCGCACCTCGCTCACGGCCTGCGCCTCCGCGCGAGCGATTTTGTCCTCCGCCAGCTTGGTGCGCCGCTCGACCGACTCTTGCAGGTTCTTGCGGGTCTCGGAGGCCAGCGCCTGTCCCTCGCGCTTGGCCTGCTCGAGAATGGCCTTGGCCTCGTTCTCGGCCTCCCGGCTCTTGCGTTGGTAGTCGGCGAGCAGGGCTTGCGCCTCGTCGCGCAGACGGCGCGCCTCGTCGAGCTCGTTGCGAATGGCATCGGCGCGCGCGTCGAGTGCCTTGGTGATCATTCCCGGAGCCCGGTAATAGAGGATGAGCGCGATGAAGCCGAAGAAGGCAATCATCACCCAGAATACGGGATCGGCCGGGTCGAAAAACATCTAGATCCTCACTCGGCGGCTGGTTGCAGCACCTTCTTCACCTCGGCGGGGCTCACGTCCTCGCCGAGCAGCTTGCTGACGACGGCGCTCGCCGTTTCGGCAGCGATCTCGTTGACGCTGGACAGCGCCTTGGTTTTGGTCGCGGCGATGCGCGCCTCGGCCTCGGTAAGCTTGGCTGAAAGCTGGCCCTCGACGTCAGCGCGCTCCTTCTCCGTCTCGGCGGTGAGCTCTGCACGCATGTCCTTGGCCATCGACGACGCCTTCTGGCGCGCCTCGTTCAACGCCTGCTCGTAGGCGGCGAGCGCCGCATCGGTATCCGACTTGAAGCGCTCGGCCGCGTCGAGATCGCGCTGCACGCGGTCGCGGCGCTCCTCGATGACTTCACCGATGCGCGGCAATGCCACGTACGCCAGGATCAGATAGAGGACGACGAAGGTGATCGCGAGCCACACCAGCTGCGGAGAGAAGTCGCCCGGATTGAGCTGCGGCAGCCCCCCCGACTTCTCCTCATGCGTTGCAGCGGCGGCGGCTGCCACCACGACGAACGCGGGGATCACTGCGATCATGGTTGTCTACTCCCGCGAGCGCGCCCGAATGCCATCAGCCGAACAGGATGATGAGCGCAATCAAGAGGCCGAACAGGCCGGTCGCCTCCGCGAGCGCGAAGCCGATCAGCAGGTTGGTGAACTGAGCAGGTGCTGCGGAGGGGTTGCGCATGGCCCCCGACAGATAGTTGCCGAAGATGTTGCCGATGCCGACACCGGCACCAATGAGCGCGCTGCAGGCAAGGCCGGCGCCGATCATCTTTGCAGCTTCCAACTCCATCGTCTTCTTCTCCCTTTTAGGATGAGCATATCAGCTCGATGTTGATGTGGATCGCTTCTGTTGACGCCTCAGTGATGCATATGAAGCGCGTCGTTGAGGTAGATGCAGGTCAGGACCGTGAAGACTAGCGCCTGCAGGAAGGCGACCAGGAACTCCAGACCGGTGAAGGCCACCAGAAAGGCCAGCGGCGCCCAGCCGCCGATGAAGCCAAGGCTGATGACGAAACCGGCGAAGACCTTGAGCATCGTATGCCCGGCCATCATGTTGGCGAAGAGACGCACCGAGTGGCTGACCGGGCGAATGAGATAGGAGATGAGCTCGATCGGGATGATGACCGGCAGCAGCGCAAGCGGGATGCCTTCCGGCACGAACAGCTTCAAGTAGCCGAACCCATGGCGTGCAAAGCCGATCAGCGTGACCATGATCCACACCATCGCCGCGAAGGCAAAGGTCACGATGATATGGCTCGTCACCGTGAAGGAATAGGGGATCAGGCCGAGCAGGTTGAGCGTCAGGATGAAGATGAAGATCGTGAACACCCAGGGGAAGTACTTCATGCCTTCCTCGCCGAGCGTCTCACGCACCATGTTGGCGATGTATTCGTAGCTGAGCTCGGCAATCGATTGCACCCGGCCGGGAACGAGTGCCCGCCGCCCCATGGCGAGGATCAGAAAGCCCGCAATCAGCACCACCGCGATGACCATGTAGAGCGACGCGTTGGTGAACGATGCGTCGAGCCCGAAAAAGTCGATCGGGAAGATCCGCTTGATCTCGAACTGATGCATGGGGCTGTGTGGAGCCGCCATGTCCGCGCCTTCAGCAGCCAAGGTGCAATCCCCTACCTGTCGTCCTCGTCATCGTCCTTAACGGACCGTGCCGCCAGCTGCGACGCTTCCGCCTTTGCCTGCGCCTTCTGCGCGTCCCGGATCACGTTCATGAGACCCGCGGCGAAGCCAAGGGTGACGAACAGGACCAAGAGCCAGGG
>CAYUBZ010000052.1:0-11095 GCA_964443205.1 uncultured Hyphomicrobium sp.
CCCTCGGGCGGAGACGCCGCGAGGCCGAAGGCTTGCGGACCAGGCCGCATCCCTTGGGCAATCGATTCCCAAGCGCGGCCGACGCAAGCGGCGCGCCCGATCCTCGCGCCCCTCCGCGGCGGCGCGCAGCCGCCGCGCATCTTGACCGAGGGGCCGGCGCGCACCACAACCCCACCATGACCCAAGACGCCCGCCAGTTTGCGCCCGCCGCCGCCCGCAACCGAGACCCGATCTGGGCCGTGCTGCAACCCCACTTGCCGGCGAAAGGCCTCGTGCTGGAGGTCGCGAGCGGATCGGGCGAGCATGCCGTGCACTTCGCGCGTGCCGCCGGGCCGGAGATCACGTTTCAGCCGAGCGACCCCGACCCCGCGTCCCGCGCCAGCATCGATGCTTGGACGGCGGCGTCGGGCCTTCCCAACATTCGCCCCGCGCTCGCGCTCGACGCGACCTCGCAGACATGGCCGATTGCCAGCGCCGACGTCGTGCTCTGCTGCAACATGATCCACATCGCGCCGTGGGCGGCGGCCGTCGGTCTCGTGCAGGGTGCAGCGCGCGTGCTGGCGCCCGGCGGCCTGCTCTTCCTCTATGGTCCCTTCAAGCGCGATGGGCGTCATACGGCGCCGAGCAACGAAGCTTTCGATCGCGATTTCCTGCAGGCGCGCAATCCCGCCTGGGGCGTGCGCGATCTGGAAGCGGTTTCGGAGCTGGCCGAGGCTGCGGGCTTTGCGCCGCCGTTGATCGAGGCGATGCCGGCCAACAACCTATCCGTCCTGTACCGGTGGTAGGATGGCGGGAGGAAGGTCATTGACGCAGATCATACCTCTGAGGCAGGGCGCCTCTAACCTGGGGCCTTGGCCCCTTAACCTGAGGGAAGGCGAACCCGTGCGCTTTTTGCAGACACTTGCCATAGCGGCCTTGACGGCGCTGCCCGGCGCAGCCGGCGCGGTGGAGCTCGGCGACGCCAAAGCGGGCCACGCGTACGCGACAGCGGTTTGCGCCGAATGCCACGAGGTGGAGGCCGGTCAGTCGTTCTCGCCCAACCCCGATGCACCGAGCTTCCAGGAGGTGGCCGACACGCCGGGCATGACGGCGCAGGCGCTCGCCGTGTGGCTGCAGACCTCGCATCCCACGATGCCCAATTTCATTATCAAGCCAGACGATATAGACGACTTGATCGCTTACATCACGAGCCTGCGCAAGCCACGCTGAGCGCCAGTCTAGTCGAGTCTAGTCGAGCACGAACGAGATCTTGGCGTTGATGCGGTAGGACTTGAGCTTGGCCTTTTCCACGGTGGCCTCGAAATCCTTGATATAGATCGATTTCACGTTGTGCACCGATTTGGATGCCTTGGTGACGGCCTGCTGCGCCGCGTCCTCCCAGCTCTTGTTGGATTCCGCCAGCACCTCGATGACCTTGAGCATCGACATAGTCCGCTCCTTTGCCTTGGTTTGATTGCGGGCAATAGAGGTTCGTAAAGGACTTAAGGTGCATGGGACATTGACGGCGGTCAATCAATCCCGCCGAGACGGAGGCCATGTCCAAAACCGTCGTCATGATCCACGGCGCCTTCGCGGGCGGCTGGTGCTTTGCGAATTTCGCCGGCGCGCTGGGCGCGCGCGGCTGGACGTGCCATGCCCCCGACCTTCGCTTCCATGGGGGACCGGCCCCCCGGCCCGATCCGCGGCTGGCCGCAACCAGCATTGCCGACTACACGCGCGACATGGCGGCGTTCGTCGAGGGCTTGGACGAGACGCCGGTTCTGGTGGGACACTCCATGGGCGGCCTGATCGCGCAGCAGCTGGCGGCCAAGGGGCTGGCGCGCGGGCTTCTGCTGCTGGCTAGCTGCGCGCCGTGGGGCATCCTCCCCACATCGGAGGAGGAGCGCGCGGTTGCGACCGGCCTGATGGCTGCAGGCGCGTTCTGGACGCAGGCGCTGCAGCCGGTGTTCGAGGCGGCCGCGAAGGATTCGCTCGCCAGTCTCGATCCGGCATCTCAACGCCGCGTCTTCGACAAGCTCGGACCCGAATCCGGACGCGCCCTGTTTGAGCTGTTCTTCTGGATGTTCGACGGGCAGCGCACGACAGCCGTCGCCGCCGAGCGCGTGACCTGCCCCGTCCTCGTCGTCTCTGGCTCGCACGACAAGGTGGTTCCCGCCGAAACGCAGCGCCGGATCGCGCAATTGTACGGGTCCAGCGCCGTGTTCCGGGAGGTGCAGGGCCATGGTCACTTCCTGCTGCTCGAGGAGGGGTGGGAGCAATTGGCTCAACTCTGCGCCGATTGGATGGATGAGGCGCAAACAGTGCCCGTTCTTTCTGGAAACCGTTAAGCCCCCGACGCTATGATGGCGGCGATGCCGGGACCGGCCCGACGCCGCTCATCGAGGACGCATGGACCTGCGCGCCCCGTCGATCCATTTGATCCTCACCGTGGCCTTGCTCTTTGTGGCGGTGGCCCTGCGCATTGCCGATCCCGAGGCGGTGGCCCGGCTGCGGCTTTCCGTGTTCGACAGCTATCTCGCGCTGGCGCCGCGGCCGCTGCCCGAGGCGCTTCCGGTGCGCATTGTCGACATCGACGAAGCCTCGCTCAAGCGCGTCGGTCAGTGGCCGTGGCCCCGAACGCATATCGCCCGCATCATCGATCGCTTGAAAGAGGCCGGCGCGCGCACCATCACGCTCGACCTGATCCTGGCCGAGCCCGACCGGCTCTCGCCTGAGGCGTTCGCCAAGCAGTTTGCCGAGGTTCCCGAGCTGGCTCCGCTTGTCGGCGAGGCATCCTCGCTGCCCTCCAACGACGCGCGTCTGGCGGCGGCGATCGCGGCCGCGCCCGTCATCTTGGGGTTTGCCGGATCGGGCGGCACCGCGACGCCGCCGCCACCGCGCGCACACTTCGCGATTGCCGGCGACGATCCGCAAGGCTTCGTGCCGAGCTTCTCCGGCGCCATCAGCGACCTTGCCATTCTGAATGCGCGCGCCCCCGGCCTCGGGGCCGTCAACTGGATCCCGCAGCGCGATCAGGTCATCCGCCGCGTGCCGCTGCTGGTGTCGGTGGCGGGCACGCTCTATCCCTCGCTTCCCTTGGAAACGCTGCGGATCGCGCTGGGCGAGACCACCGTGTTCGTGCGCTCATCCGGCGGCAACCGGCTGACCGCGTTCGGGCAGCGCACGGGCGTGGAAACCGTGAGCGTCGGCCGGACCGTGCTGCCCACCGACCCCAACGGCGAGCTGTGGCTGCGCCTCTCGCGGCGCGACGCGCGCCGCTACATCTCCGCGCACCGCATTCTCGACGGCAGCTACGATGCCGAGGAGATCGCCGGGCGCGACATCCTCATCGGCACCAGCGCGGTAGGCTTGCTGGATTTGCGGGCGACCCCGCTCGACGCCGCCGTGCCGGGCGTGGAGATCCACGCCCAAGCCCTGGAGCAGATGCTCTCGGGCGATCATCTGAGCCGGCCGGCGCTTGCAACGGGGGCGGAGCTGTTGTTCCTCGTTGCGCTCGGCGCTGTCGTCGCCTGGATGATCTATCACATTGGTGCGGTGGCCGCCGCGGCGGTCGGCGCGCTGGCGATCCTTGCCGTCTTCGCCGGCTCCTGGCTCGCCTACACCCACGCTGGCTTTCTGTTCGACCCCGTCTATCCGGCGCTGGCGATCCTGCTTCTCTACCTCGCCACCTCGCTCAACACCTACATCGAGACGGAGAGCGACCGGAACCGGGTGCGATCGGCGTTCAGCCACTACGTCGCTCCGCAGCTCGTCGAGGAGCTCGCCCGCAACCATGACAAGCTCAAGCTCGGCGGCGAGATGCGCGAGGTGTCGGTGCTGTTCGCCGACGTGCGCGGATTCACGAAAATTTCCGAAGGCATGAGCGCGGAGGAATTGATCCGCTTCTTGAACCGGCTGTTCACGCCGCTGTCCGACGTCATTCTCGCCGCGCGCGGAACCATCGACAAATTCATGGGCGACGCGGTGATGGCCTTCTGGAATGCGCCCCTTGCCGACCCCCGGCATGCGCACAACGCCTGCGCCGCCGCGCTTGGCATGCTCAAGGAGCTCGACAAGCTGAACGCGGCCTGGGCCGAGGAGGCGTTGCGTCGCGGTGAGGAGGTGGCGCGCGTGCGCATCGGCATCGGGCTCAACACCGGCGCGTGCTGCGTGGGCAACGTCGGCTCGCCGCAGCGCTTCGACTACTCGATTTTGGGCGACGTGGTGAATACCGCCTCGCGCCTGGAGGAGGCGACCAAGACCTATGGCGTTCCCATCATCGCCGGCGCGCGCACGGCGAATGCCGCGCGCGGCTTGGCGTTTCTCGAGATCGACGCCGCGATGATGCGCGGCAAGGAGCACCCGCAGCGCATTTTCGCTCTGCTGGGCGACGAGGCCGTTGCCTCATCGGAGCGCTTCCGCAGGCTCGCCGACGCACACGGGGCACTAATGGCGGCGATGGCTGCGGGCGATCTCGCGGCCGCTCACGCCAAGCTCGACGCCTGCCGCCAGTTGGGCTGGCCCGAGCTTGGCGGGCTGCTCGACGCCTACGCGCGCCGCCTCGACGCGCGCAGCTGATTACTTCGTGCGATTGTATTTGCCGCCACCGCCGCCGCCGCCTCCGCCGTGGTGCTTCTTGCCGCCACCGATGGTGATGCCGATGCTGAGGCCCTTGATGATCTTATTGATGTTGGCCTGGTCCTTCTTGCGCCGGCGCCGGTGCTTGGCTTTCCGGGACCGCCTCTTGTGCGCCTTGGCCTTCTTCTTGTGACGCTTGGTGTCCTTGGCCTTCTGCCCGTCGTCGTCGTCGTCGGGCTTGGCCTCATCGTCATCCTGCTTGCCGGGCTTATCGAAAGTGCCGAGCACGATGTCGTCGCGCGAGAAGATCGGATCGGGGTCGAAGTCGGGCGCGGTGGTAACGAACGGGAAGGCAGAATCGAAGGGGACCTGCTCCTTGTCTGAGAGCGAGGCCCACTTGACGGGCTTGTCGACCTTCTCCGAGCCAATGCGAATGAGCTTGCCCGGCTCGTCATGCAGGAGGCACTTGCCGTTCTCGGTGCAGACCTCGATCGCGCCCTCGATGAGCAGCAGCCACGCCTGGCCGGAGGCCTGCACGTAGACGTCGAACATGGTACCGCGCACTGTGATCGACGCGGTCGGCGTGCGGATCACGTAGGCCGGCTTGGCGGCGATGCCGGTGATGAAACGGAAGGTGCCGCGCACCAGGTCGAGCACGATGGCGCCGCCGCTGATGTCGGGGTTATAGACGAACTGATCGAGCAGCAGACGCGAGCCGGGCCCAAGCGCCAATTTGGTTTTGTCGCGAAGCACCAGCTCGCCGCGGCCGTCGTCGTCGACCTCGATCAGCTCCTGCTGGCGCACGTCGTCGCCGATCGTGAGGCGGCGCTGGTCGTTCTCCAGCTTGGCCGTCACGAGATTGACGACCAGGACGGCCGATCCGATCGCATCGCCGGGGGCGGCGCCCGCTTGCGCGCTGCCGAGCAGCAGCGCGGGGAGGCAAAGCACCAGTGTCGACAACCGCATAGCCATTAAACCTCTGCAAGCGTCAGAAATTGCACTCGAGCTCGCGGGTCTCTCGGGCCCCCATCCGTCTTAAGGCCCATATTGGCAACGAGTGCACACTACCACGTCGAGCGAAGGACGCGGTACGCGGAATAATTTTGCCATAAGAAAACTTTGCCGGGTGTTCCCTAGGGAACAGGGGTGGCGCCCATCATCATGGGACCTGCTCGAAAGCCCCTGTTGCAGGCCCGGTACGGGTCGGCGCCCCTGCGCGAGCCGCGGCTTGACGGATGGGGCACGCGATCTACATCAAACGAAAGGTTAGCGTCATTATCAAGAGGTTTCCATCCGCTCCATGCTGATCCGGGACACCAGCGCCGGCTACGGTTTGCTGACGCGCCTTGCCCACTGGATCATGGCGGTAGGCATCATCGGCATGTTCGTGCTCGGGCTTTGGATGGTGACGCTCCCCTACTACAGCCCCTATTACCGCACCGCGCCGGATATCCATCGCAGCGTCGGCATCCTGCTGCTGATCCTGCTGGTGGCGCGTTTCGGATGGCGGCTCGTCAATCCCAAGCCCGACGAAAGCGAGCTATCGCCGTTCGAGCGCACCGCTTCGCGCGTCGTCCACTGGGGCTTCTATCCGCTCCTGTTCGCACTGATGGCGAGCGGGTACCTGATTTCAACCGCCGACGGGCGCCCAGTCGAGGTCTTCGACTGGTTCAACGTGCCGGCGCTCGTGCACAGGAAGGGTATGGAGGAGCCCGCCGGCGAGATCCACGAGATCCTTGCCTACCTGACGATCGCCGTCGTGGTCATTCACGCAGCTGCGTCCTTGAAGCACCATTTCATCGACCGCAGCCGGATCCTCACGCGCATGTGGTCGGGTCCGCCGTCTGCATCGTAAGCCCGCCGTAAATGGAGCCCATTACATGAAGTTTGCCCCCCGATCTTCGGTGTCGCTGTCTCGCGTGTGCCTGGCCGTCCTTGCCGTCGCGCTTGCCACTGCGAGCCCGGCCGCGGCCGCCGACTACGTCATCGACACCGCCAAAGGTCATGCCTCGATCAACTTCCGCATCAAGCATCTGGGCTTCAGCTGGCTCACCGGACGGTTCGACGATTTCTCGGGCGCGTTCACGTTCGACGCGGCCAACCCCGAGGTCTCGAAAGTGAAGGTCGAGATCAATACCGACAGCGTCAACTCCAACCACGCCGAGCGCGACAAGCACCTGCGCGGCAAGGACTTCCTCGATACAGCGACCTACCCGAAAGCGGTCTTCGAGAGCACGACCGTGAAGATGAACGGCGACAAGGCAACCATCGTCGGCAACCTCACGCTGCGTGGTGTGACCAAGCAGATCGAGATCGCGGCCGAGCCGGTCGGCGGCGGCGACGATCCGTGGGGCGGTAACCGGCAGGGGTTCACGGGCACCACAAGCCTTGCCCTCAAGGACTTCGGGATCAATTTCGACCTGGGCCCCGCCTCCAAGGAGGTCGAGCTGACGCTCAACGTCGAAGGCATCCGCCAATAAGCCAAGACAGGTTGCACGAAGTGAACGATACAACCCAAAGGCGGCGATTACGTTGCGATCGTAGGAGAATGCAGGAGGATCAGGGGGATAGGAAAAAGGGATAAGTAACTCCCCCTATGGCAGCGTTGGGCGCGCTGCGAGGTCTCGAGCAGTGCTTCGAGACCGGGTTCCTGGAGGCGCTCGGCTCCGACACGACGCGAACGGGCAAATTAGAAGCCCCAGGGACGATCGTTGCCAGTCATGCGCGCGCTTTGGAGAAAATCCCCGCACCCGAGCGATGCCCGAGGTGAGTCCCGGCCGGCCTCGCGCCGCCTCGAGGAGACCTTGCGCGAGTACGACCTCAGGGGCGAAAAATCGATCGCGCTCGCCCAAGGGGCGATCTCCTGCTTCATCCTGCTCTTGCACAGCGTGGCGCGGATCAAGGCCGGGCTGCCCGTCGTCAACTCGTGGGTCGCCCTGGCGCTGTCGCTGCTCATCTTGAGCTCGGCGCTGCGTTGGATGCTGGCGAGATCGAAGGACCTGCCCGAGCGCACGCTCGATGTCCTCAACGTCGTCGACGTCGCCATCTTCCTTTCGCTGATCTGGAGCTACCAGTACGCTTACGATCACCCGGCGGCCGGCAGCTTGAAGGCGCCGTCGTTCGTCCTGCTGCTCGTGTTGATCGCCGTTCGCGCGCTGCGGTTTCATCCGCGTCCAATCCTGATTGCGGGTGTGGCGGCCGTGGTGGGCTGGAGCTGCATGGTGTGCGGTGCCGTGTGGAAGGATGGCATTGCCGCGATCGGGCATGACTACCGCGCCTATCTGACCTCGTACGATATTCTGCTCGGGGCCGAGTTGGAGCGTGGCGCCGCGCTGGCTGCCATCGTCCTCTTTTTGGCCATCGCAACCTACAGCGCGCGCCAGCTTCTCAGTCGTGCGGCGCATGCCTCCGACTATGGCGAGGCGCTGGAGGCCGCCAAGCGCCACCTGGAGGAGGCGACGCAGGCCAAGGAAAAGGCCGAGGCGGCGCTCATCGAGCTCGACCGCAACAAGGCCGACCTCACCGAGCAGAACCGTCGCTTCGACGCGGCGCTGGGAAACATGCACATGGGACTTTGCATGTTCGACCAGGAGCAGCGCTTGCTCGTGTGCAACGATCGCTACCTCGATATGTACGGGCTGCCAAAGGAGTTGGGGAGGCCCGGGACGACGTTTCGGCAGATCATCGAGGCGCGCATCGCCAACGGTCTCTACGTTGGAGACAAGTCGGAGGACTACCTCAATGAGCGTCTCGCTGCCGCGCGCGAGATGCAGGCCAACACCAAGGTGCAGGAGATGAGCGATGGGCGCAGCATCGTCATCAATCATGAGCCGATGCAGCACGGCGGCTGGGTCGCAACGCACGAGGACATCACGCAGCTCCGTCAGATCGAGGAGCAGCTCTCGCACATGGCCCGCCACGACGCGCTCACCGACCTGCCCAATCGCGTGCTTCTGCGCGACCACATGCGGACCTGTCTTCGCCGCTCTGGGCAGGAGAACCGCTCGCTCGTCGTGCTTCTGCTCGACATCGATCGCTTCAAGGAGGTCAACGACTCGCTGGGGCCGTCGATCGGGGACGCGCTTCTGCAAGGCGTCGCCCAGCGTCTGCGCCGCCGCCTCAAGGGCGTGGAGATGATCGCCAGCATGGGAGGCGACGAGTTCGTCGTCCTGCAATTGGCCGAGAAGCCGGCCACGGCGGCCGCGGCTCTCGTCAAGAAAGTGCAGAGCATCCTCGCCACGTCCTTCGATCTCGACGACCATCAGGTCGTGGTCAGCACCTGCATCGGAATTGCGATCGGTCCCGGCGACGGCAACGACCCCGACCAGCTGCTCAAGAACGCGGACCTGGCGCTCACCCGTGCCAAGAGCGACGGCGCCGGCACCGCGCGCCTCTTCGAGCGCGAGATGGACCAGCACATGCAGGAGCGCCACAAGCTCGAGCGCGATTTGCGCCTCGCGCTGCAAAACGGCGAGTTCGAGCTCCACTACCAGGCGCAGCTCAATCTGGAGCGCGACGAGATCACCGGCTTCGAGGCGCTCCTTCGCTGGAACCATCCCGAGCGCGGCCTCGTCCCCCCGGCAGACTTCATCCCGCTCGCGGAGGAGACGGGGCTCATCGTTCCCATCGGCGAATGGACCTTGCGGCAAGCGTGTACCGATGCCGCCCTGTGGCCGAAGGGCACGAAGGTGGCCGTCAACCTTTCCGCCGCCCAGTTCCGCTTCGGCAACGTGCGCCAGGCCGTCATCAGCGCGCTGGGCGCCTCGCGCCTGATGCCGCAGTGGCTCGAGCTCGAGGTGACCGAGTCGATGTTGCTGCAGGACAGCGAGGGCGTGGCGGAGACGCTCAACAAGCTGCACGAGATCGGCGTGGGGATCGCGCTCGATGACTTCGGCACCGGCTACTCTTCGCTGAGCTATTTGCGGCGCTTCCACTTCGACAAGATCAAGATCGACCAGGTGTTCATCCGGGAGCTGGCGCAATGGCCCAACAGCTCGCTGGCCATTTTGCGCTCGGTCGTCGCGCTGGGAACCAGCTTAGGGATCGCGACCACCGCGGAAGGGGTCGAGACGCAGGAGCAGCTCGATCGGGTGCGCAAGGAGGGATGCACCGAGGTGCAGGGCTTCTTCATCGGCATGCCGGGACCTGTGCGCGACGTGCCGGACATGCTGGCGCGCTACAAGCGCGCCCCCGCGGGCGCCGCACGCCGCGCGAGCTGATCGGCTGCCTTCAGTCGCCCGCCGGGTTGAGTGGCGATGGCTCCCCGCTGGGCTGCGGCGCGAAGGGGTCGGGATCTCCCGCCGGCGGGACATAGGGGTCGTCCAGCGGCGTGGGTGGCGGGAACGGCTCTTCTTGTTGCGCGCCATCCCCTTGCTCGCCATCCTCGCGCGGAGCCGCAATACCATGCGTGGCTTGCGCCGCGATGAGCGGCAGGACCATCAAGAGCACGCTGAGCCGTTTCATGGCCGCACCATTCCCGTTGGCTGACGGCAACAGTCCTAGGATTGCGCCCTTAAGAAAGCATGGCGCGGGTCGTCGGCAGTTGATCGATGTGCGTGCCGCGCGGCTCAATGCGGCGCCAAGCCCAAATTCGACATTTACCGGTCGCAGGCTAGGGTGCAAAGGAACGGTCGGCAGCGGCGCAAGACCAGGTGCGGCGCCATCCAAGCTGGGAAAGGGTCATGGTCAACATTCGTCATTCCGAGCCGGAGGGGAGGGTGCGCGATGAGTCGGCGCTGGAGATCTTCCGCCACCAATGGGAGCTCTATCGCAAGTTTCTCGAGTACGACTATATGTCGAGCGCCGATTCCTACGCCCACCTCAATCGCTTCCTCACCGGCGACGTTTCGCGTCCCTTCGAATTTCTCGATCTCGCGTGCGGCGACGCCAGTGGCATCGTGACGGCCCTGGCGGGCACCGAGATCGCGCGCTACCGCGGTATCGACCTTGCCGCGCCGGCGCTGACGCTCGCGGCAGAGAACATCAAGGCGCTGTGCTGCCCCGCGGAGCTGGAGCAGGCCGACTTCGTCACCGCGATGGAGCAGCGCGCGCGTCCCGTCGACATCGTCTGGATCAGTCTGTCGCTGCACCACCTCACGACGCCCGACAAGCGCACGCTCATGCGCGCGATCCGCGGGCGCATGGACAACTTGGGCGCACTGCTGATCTACGAGCCCACCCGCCGCGACGGAGAGGACCGCGCGACCTATCTCGACCGCTTCGAGGATATCGGGCGGCGGGACTGGACAGCGCTCAGTGCCGAGGAGTTCAAGGAGGCGATGAAGCACGTGCGCACGTGCGATCTGCCCGAGACCGTCCATGACTGGACCGCGCTGGGACGCGAGGCCGGATTTTCAAGGGTTGCCGAGCTCTACAGGTCGCCCGACGACCTCTTCGGCATGTTCAGCTATCGGGTATAGACGGCCTTGCTTTTGCCGCCGTGACGGGCCATATACCCGCTGCCGGTGCGATCCGAGGTGGACCGCGCCCTCAATTTTTGGATTAGACAGCGCGCCACCGGCCGTTTGCCCTTACCCAA
>CAYUBZ010000053.1:0-10972 GCA_964443205.1 uncultured Hyphomicrobium sp.
CCGCGCCAATAGGCGCCGGCGATCTTCTGCAGCTTGAAGGCCTTGCCGACCTGGCCCGTGGAGACCATGTGCGGTCCCCGGCAGAGATCGAGCCATTCGCCCTGCTTGTAGATCTTGACGTCCTCGTTCTCGGGGATGGCGTCGACGAGTTCGACCTTGAAGTTCTCGCCACGCTCCTTGAAGAACTTCTTCGCCTTGGTGCGGCTCCACACTTCCTTGGTAAAGGGCGCGTTCTTTTGGATGATCTCGTGCATTTTCTTTTCGATCTTGGCGAGATCGTCGGGGTGGAACGGCTCCTGTTTGGCAAAGTCGTAGTAGAAGCCGTTCTCGATCACGGGCCCGATCGTCACCTGCACCCCGGGCCACAGCGTCTGCACCGCCTCGGCCATGACGTGCGCGGCGTCGTGCCGGATCATCTCCAGCGCTTCGGGGTCGGTGCGGGACACGAATTTGATGGCGGCGTCCGCCATGATGGGATCGGCGAGATCGGCGAGCTTGCCGTCGAGGCTCATGGCCACCGTGCGTTTGGCGAGCGACGGCGAAATGGATTTCGCAACCGCCAGGCCGGTAGTGCCGCTCTCGACGTGGCGCTTGGCGCCGTCCGGAAATGTCAGGGTGATTGGGGCCGCGTCGGCCATGGCCTTCTCCTCTCAATCGCTGCATACCAAGCAGGTAAGATGAGGCGTATATAAGCGGCGATAGCCGCCTTGTCATCCCGCGGGATGACGCAGTCGCCACCGCCCGTAGCGCCAGGGCGCGAGCGGGTGAAATTCGGCGCGGATGTCGGGGACCGGGTCGTGGCCGCGCGAGCCAAACGGATGGCAGCGCGAAAGGCGCGATATGGTCAGCCAGAACCCGCGCCAGGCTCCGTTCTTGTCGATTGCCTCCAGCGCATACTCCGAACAGGTGGGGATGTGTCGGCAGTGCCAGCCGAAGAAAGCTTTAAGCGTCCAGCGATAGGCGTGGATGGGGGCCTTCAGAAGCGAGCCGGCAACGTTCATGGGTAGGGCTCGCCCGACTTGTGCAGGAACACGACCTTGCCGGCCCGCTTCTGCAGGCGCAAGTCGATGTCGGGATATTCGGCGTCCTCGTCCGCGCTACGCGTTCCGATCTCCAGATAGCTGGCCGGGTGTGCGCTCTTATTGAGGAGCTGGTGACCATTGGCCTCGCCTGCCGGAAAGGCGGCCGCCATGCCCGGTCGGAGTAACTCCTCGCCAGCATCGGTGATAAGCGTCAGCTCGCCGTCCACCACGTAGATGAACTCGTCCTCGCGCGCATGCCAGTGGCGGTGCGCGGAGGCTGCACCCGGCTCCAGCGTCGTCAGGTTGACGCCGAATTGGGTGAGGCCACCGGCGTTGCCGAGCGCACGCTTGATGCGCCCCTCGAATCCGGCTGCGAACTCGGCCGGATAGATGGTGCCCCGCCGGCCCTCCACCTTGGAAGGATCACGTATCACCGCCATTGCGATCGCCCTCCTGCCCTCATGCGGATGCCGCGCCCGCCTTTGCCGCGCGCTTCTCCTCGATTTCGCCGATGGCCCGCTCGATCGCATCGAACGTCAGCAGCACCGAGCCGTGCCGCGCTTTGTAATGACGGACAGGCTCGAGCAAGGCCAGTTCGGAGAAGCGCCCCGCGGGTGGTGGGCCGTTCTCTTTGAGCATCGCCCGCATGGCCGCCCCTGCCTCGCGCAGCTCCTGCGCCGTCGCCCCGACAATGTGGCGCCCGACGATCGCGGCCGCCGCCTGTCCCAGCAGGCAGGCCTTGACCGACTGCCCGTAGTCCGTCACCCGGTCGCCACCCATCTTCAGATCGATGGTGACCGTGGAGCCGCACAGCTTGGAATGGGCGGTGACGGTGGCATCGGGGGCCTCGATGCGCTCCGAGCACGGAATGTGTGCCGCCAGCTCCAAAAGCTTCGTGTTGTAGATCTCGTCCAAATCGGCCATGTGAGCGTCCTTGGGCCCGCGGCCCGGTCCCTTCCCAAATCGCAAGCCTCTCCCAATAATATAGGGCAGACGAGGCAGATATGGCATCGGGCCTGCGCGGCATAAGCACCGCAAGGCGGGGACGCCGTGCAAAAGGAGCCGCCCCTTGAAAAAGACGTCCGGTGTGAAGCTCGAAAGCGCCGACGCGCGCCGCCCGACGCGTCAAGAGGCGGAGGGGGCCGTGCGCACGCTGCTGGCGTGGGCCGGAGACGATCCGGAGCGCCCGGGCCTCGCCAATACGCCCAAGCGGGTGGTCGAGGCCTTCGAGGAGCGCTTCTGCGGGTACGGTGAGGATCCCGCCGCCGAGCTCGCCCGCACCTTCGAGGAGGTCTCGGGCTATTCGAACATGATTCTCCTTCGAGACGTCCGGCTCGAGAGCCACTGCGAGCACCACATCGCACCCTTCGTCGGCGTTGCTCACGTGGCTTACGTTCCGGACAGACGCGTTGTCGGGCTTTCGAAACTTGCGCGCGTGGTCGATATCTTCGCGCACCGCCTGCAGGTCCAGGAGTCGCTGACGGCGCAGATCGCAAACACCATTCAACAGGCGCTCGCGCCCAAGGGCGTCGCCGTCATGATCCGCGCCAACCACCAGTGCATGACGTTGCGCGCCGTCAATCAGCCCACGGCCACTATGGTGACGACGCACTTCACCGGCGTGTTCGAAACAACCGAGAGCTGGCGTGACCGCTTCCTGCAAGCGGTCCAAGCACCGCAAGGTGAACGCTACCCTTGAGGCGCCAAGCGTCCCCCTCCTCCAGATCAAGAGCGTTGCCCATGGCCAACCCAAAGACCTCACGATTTGCTCCGCGCGGGAGCAAGGAGACGATTGAATCCGGATTGGCATTTCAGCCGAAGTTCGACGGCGATGGTCTGATCCCGGCAATCGTCACGGACGCTGACACGGGCGATGTGCTGATGTTCGCGTGGATGAACGAAGAGGCGCTCGCGCTCACTGTGGAGACCCGCGTGGGGCATTTCTGGAGCCGCTCCCGCCGCGCGCTCTGGAAAAAGGGTGCCGAAAGCGGAAACCTTCTCGATGTCGTCGAGATGCGCACCGACTGCGACCAGGACGTCGTCTGGCTACGCGTACACGTCGAAGGAGACGGGCTTGCCTGTCATACGGGACGGCACAGTTGCTTTTACCGCTCTGTTCCTTTGGGGGCTGCGCCGCACAGCGCTCTCCGACTCACACCGGCGGAAGGAAAGCGCTAATCCTATCTGATTATTGCAGTGCAACCTTCGGCGAATGCGTCACGGGCCGGCAAACCAGCTAGTGTAAGGTTAATCTTGGCGCCCTATATTCATATGCAGATAACGATACGATTCGCGGTCGTTCTTCGCGCAGTGGTGGGCATGAAGATTGCAGCACTCGAAAGCGCGCGCGGACGGCGCAGAGCAGGCGGGTGACCAGCTATGGCAAAGACGAAAATCGGCCTGGCGTTGGGAGGGGGCGCGGCACGCGGCTGGGCCCACATTGGTGTTGTCAAGGCGTTGGTCGAGGCGGGCGTCAACCCAGATATCATCGTCGGAACATCGATCGGCGCTGTCGTTGGCGCGTGCCACTGCGCCGGCCATCTCGAATCTTTGGAGGACTTCGCGCGGCAGCTGACCCGGCGGCGCGTTTTTGGCTACCTCGATTTCAATTTCGCAGGCACGGGCCTCATCAACGGGCAGCGGCTGTGTGAGCGCCTTGAGCAGCAGCTCGGCGATCTCAACATCGAGGAGCTCGAGTCGCGCTTTACGGCAGTCGCAACCGAGATCGGCACCGGACACGAGATCTGGCTGTCGCGCGGGCGTCTCGTCGATGCGGTGCGCGCCTCTTATGCGCTCCCCGGCGTTTTTCGGCCGGTGAAAATCAACGGCCGCTGGCTGTTTGACGGGGCGCTCGTAAATCCCATTCCGGTCTCGGTGTGCCGGGCGCTCGGCGCACGTTACGTGATCGCCGTCAATCTCAATTTCGACGTGTGCGGCCGCGGAACGATCGATCCGCACTTCGAGCCCTTCGAGCCCGATGTCGCGGCCGAAGCCTCAGAGCCCGAACCTCAGCTGCCGGCCATCCTCGGCAAGAACGGGGTGTCCGTGCGCCGACTTCTGCAGCGGCAGATTTTCGGCAAGGGCGAGGCGGCTCCCGGCATCTCGACCGTGATGGTCGAGGCCTTCAACATCGTGCAGGATCGCATCGCGCGCTCACGTTTGGCGGGCGATCCGCCCGACGCGATGGTCAATCTGCGACTGTCCGACATCGGGCTGTTCGACTTCCACCGTGCCGATGAGCTGATTGCGCGCGGGGAGGAGGGCGCCATGCGGAACCTGGCCGATATGAGGCGCGAGATCGACGCGCGCTGTTACGCGCCGGGTAGCCAGGTTGGCGTTGTGGAAATCGCCTAGGTCAGGGCGTCAAGGCAACTCACGACATCGAGAGACTGGCGGCTCTGGGTGCTCAGCCGGTCGCGAAATAGTCGCGCATCGCCGTCACTTCCATTTCGACTTCCGCGACGTGATGCTTGACGATGTCGCCGATGGACACGATGCCGACAAGGGCGCCGTCCTCGATGACGGGGACATGCCGGAAGCGGCCTTGTGTCATCAGCTCCATCATCTCCTCGAGCGTGCTCGTCTCCTGACACGAGATGACGGACGCGGTCATGGCCTGCGACACAGGCTCTTTCAGCGCGGCTGCACCGCGTTCGTCGAGCTGCCGGATCACGTCGCGCTCCGAAACGATCCCGACGACCTCGCCGGCGGCGCCGACAATGACAATGGCGCCGATCTTTTTCTGAGCTAGCCGACTGATGATCTCAGACAATATCGCGTCGGGGCGTGCCGTAGCCACGGCCCGGCCCTTCGCCTTCAGGATCTGAGATATATTCATCGCATTTCCTCCCACTGCGCCTTGGCAGTCGAAGCAGGGCGGTCACTCCCCGTCATCATTGCCGTGACATCAATACCGTGGCAATGCGAAGGTAGCGCCTGTGCCCGGCAATCGACGCAGAGACGTCTGCCTTTTGGCCAGGCGCCCTACGCGGTTCGCCCGACTATTCATGGTGCGGCAATCAAGCCTTATACGCAAGAACTCAGTTTACAATTAACCGGTCTGGTGAACGGACCGTGGAGTTCGCTCGAAAAATCCCAACGAAAGAAGACCGGCAAAATAGCCGCCGATGTGGGCCTCCCAGGCAATCCCACCGTCATCGATGCCGCCAAGCCCGATTGCCGCCAAGAAGTTGGCAACGAGGAAAGCCCCGGTCACCAACAGGACCCGTCGGTCGGTAAGTGCCTGACCCAGAGGCATCAGCGGCACGCGTCGGGGATCTTCGCGCAGCCCCCGAAGGCCTTCGGCATCCAAGGCGCTGAATAAGAAACGCATGGTGCCGCCCATGAGACCCGAAACGGCGCCCGAAGCCCCGACCATCGGCGCCATGAGCCCAGGGTTGAAAACGAGAAATGTCAACGCCCCCGCAGCGGCGCAAAAGGCAGAAAACAGGAAAAACCGCACGGCGCCGATACGGCCGGCCACGGCTGCCCCGAACGCCAACAGCCAGGCCGAGTTAATGGCCAAATGAAGCAGATTGCCGTGCACGACGGCGTAGGTCAGAAACGAGGTCACCGACGCGACCAGGCCGCCGGGGATCTCCTGCGCATAGCCATCGTAGCGTGCCGGGACAAACGCGAGCACCACCGTCACCCACGAGTCCCACGCCCCGGGAAGGGCCGACCGCAAGACGTGCACACCGACAAGCAGGCCGAGCACGGCTAGCACGCTGCCGGGCACATTGAACATTGGCTCGTGTCGGTTCACTCGGCCCTCCATTGCTCGGACACCCGGCGTCGCGGCCGGCGGGCAGAGTTAACGGCACCCTGCACAACCGGCAACCATGTTTTCCCTTGCCTCAGGTGCGGCACCTGCGTGGCACGGATGCTGCTCGGAAGGGGGCGATGGCTGGCGGCTCGGAGGAAGGTGTCCCGATCCGGAACGGTCATCTGGCTTTACTCCGCGAGGCGCCGTTACTTGGCGGTCAGGATTATGAAACACAAGACCAGCAGGGTCCTCTTCTCATATTGGAACGAGGTGCGCGCGGACAGGGTGGCACCGCAGCGGTTCGAGATCGATCCCTCGAGGATCAGCGCCATTCTTCCCTACACCTTCATCCTCGAACGGCGCGACGCGGAGACCTTTCGCTTTCGGCTCGCGGGCACCCGCATGTGCGACATCTTCGGTCAGGAGCTGCGCGGCACGAACTTCCTCGACGGCTGGATGACGATAGACCGCCTGCCGCTATTGCGCCAATTCTCCACGCTGACGCGGCAGGGAAGCGTTGGCGTTGTCCATATCGAGGTGGCCGCGATTGCCGAGGAAGCAATCGGAGGCGAGGTGCTGCTGCTGCCGCTTCGGCATACGCGCGACGCCATCGACCGCGTCCTGGGATCATTTTCACCGCTGCAGTCGCCGAGTTGGCTGGGGGAGAAACCGATCGTGAGCAAGCGCGTGCTGGCCAACGAGCTCGTCTGGCCCACACGCGATGCACTTGCCACTCTGTCCCGCGAACCTGCCGAGCAGCCGCTCTCCGTGCCGGCGCGAGCCGCGCGCATCGTGCGTTCCGAGCGACGCCAGTTCCGGGTTTTCGATGGCGGTCTCAACCGCCCCAACTGCGACAAGACCTGACCTCGGTGCACCCTGGCGTTTTGCGTCTTGCCTCCGCCGCGTCACGGGCCGCCGCGCGCGACATTGCAAAAATGGTGCGCCAATTAGCCCTTCATTAAGAGCCCTGCCCGCATAGTTCCCCACGGAACAGAGCCATCGGTGTACGCGTTCTTGTCTTGGCTCGCGGACAGCTGCGGTCGCCACAGCGGCCTATTCGCAGGATTGGCTCATGTCGAGGAGTTCGACTCCATTCCGGCCATGCGTGCCGGACCCTGCAGGACAGCCTGTTCCTGATCAGCGCCGCTATCCGCGTTACCAGTTGAACCTGCCGGGCCGCTTCATGCGCACCGACAAGCTCGATTACCCCTGCCGGCTCAAGGATATCTCCGTTGTAGGTGCGGCCATGACGACGCCGGCCACGCTGACGGTCGGGGAGCACATAATCGTTTACCTCCTTCACCTCGGCGGCCTGGAAGGCAACGTCGTGCGCCGTCTCGACGACGGCTTTGCCATGAGCATCACCGCAACCCAACGCAAGCGCGAAAAGCTGGGCGCCCAGATCCTGCGGCTGTCCTCCCACGACGAGATTCCCGAGGCGGAGGAGCGCGAATTCCCGCGTGCACCCGCCAACGAGATCTCCATCCTGATGCTCGCGGACGGCACGGCCTTGGAATGCCCGATGCTGGACGTGTCGGATTGCGGTGCCTCGATCGTCACCCCAATACGGCCGCCGCTTGGCACCGAGCTCATTTTTGCCAGCCAGCGCGCCGTTGTCGTCCGCCACCATGAAGAGGGCATCGCGGTGGAATTCGTTAATCAGCGGTTGGAGGAAGAATCTGCCTTCGATCGGTTCGGCCACGGCAACAGTTCACAAAGATGAACGATGGCACAGAGTTTTGCTTCAAATCGTGGGATGGCGCTTCAGGGTAATTCGAGGCCTGTCGGGTAGGTTGCGAGGCGAGGGAAGAGTAACGGGGTCTTGTGATGCAGCGGGAACTTAGTGTCTGTGTTCTACTCGGCGGAATGCTGGCAGCGTCAGGTGTCTGCGCGCAGCAAGTCACCGCGTCCCACTCGGTTGGAGGGTTGGACCGTCCGGCCGTCCACGCCTCCGCGTTCATGCGCATCTTTGGGCCTGCCCAGCCGCCGCACGGTTTTGTGCGCTTCTGCGAGGCGGTGCCCAGTGAATGTAGTTCCGATCGGCGCCAGGAGAGCCGTTTTGATGCCTCCGCCGAGCGCCTCAAGGAGCTCGCCGACGTCAACCGCACGATCAACAATGCCATCGCGCCCGCCACCGACCTGGAAGTCTACGGTGTCAACGAGTATTGGACGTTGCCGCGGACGAGAGGCGACTGCGAGGATTACGCGCTTTTGAAGCGCCAGACGCTGATTAAGAAGGGCTGGCCGGTCAGCTCGTTGCTCATGACGGTCGTGCGCGACGAGAAGGGCGAGGGCCATGCCGTGCTGACCGCCCGCACGTTGCAGGGCGACTTCATCCTCGACAACAAGGCCGAGGACGTCCGCCTCTGGAATGAGACGCCCTATCAGTTCGTCATGCGCCAGTCGTATCTCAACCCGCGTGTTTGGGTTGCGCTCGACACGCGCCAGGGCCCGTTGGCGACGGCGTTGTCGGGTGGGCTCGAGCTGGACCAATAGCGTCCAGGCCTCATTTGGAATGGCGTCAGGCCTGCGGCTCGAGACCGGCAGCGAAGCGCTTCCAGTTCTTGACGTAACGACCGGCGGCCCCGCCGAACCGTGCCACGTCCTCGGGCGCCAGCTGCCGCACGATCTTACCTGGAGACCCCAGCACCATCGATCGCGGCGGGATCTCCTTGCCCTCCGGGATGAGCGTGTTGGCGCCGACCAGGCATTCCTCGCCGATCGTGACGCCATTCAACAGGATCGATCCGATACCGATCAGACTGCCGCGGCCAATGGTGCAGCCGTGCAGCATCACCATATGTCCGATCGTGCAGTCGGCCCCGATGGTCAACGGGTAGCCCGGGTCGGTGTGCAGGACGCATCCTTCCTGGATGTTGGAGCGGGCACCGATGCGGATCGGCTCGTTGTCGCCCCGGACGACGCTGCCGAACCAGACGCTCGCGTCCTCCTCGAGGACGACCTTGCCGATCACGATGGCATTGGGCGCGACCCAATAACGGCCCTCACCCGGCGTTGCCACGCGCGTTCCGTCGAGCTCGTAGAGCGCCATGTGATGCCCCGCCGACCTCACACCCCTTCGAGATCGAGCTCGAGGATCGCCATCTGGAACTGGTAGGAGACCTCGCCGTCCTCGTCCTCGCGGAACAGCACGGCAATGAACTCGTCCCCGATGAAGACCTCCGCTGAATCGGCCTTCTTCATCCGCGCCCGAACCTCGAGGTTTGGCGTACCGAAAGTCTTGCGCAGATAGGCCTGCAGGCGGGCCACTTCGTCCTTATTCACTGTCGGGACTCTCCTTTGCGCAGCGAGACCCTTAAGGGTAGCTCTGCCGCATTCAAGCTTACAGGCCGCCGAAATTGTCGACCCACGTCTGCTCCATCTCGAGCGCGGGCTCGGCGCAGCCGGCCGAGCCTACGACCTTCGCCGGAACGCCCGCGACCGTCACGCACGCTGGCACGTCATTCAGCACGACGCTGCCGGCGGCAATGCGCGAGCATGCACCCACGCTGATGTTGCCCAGCACCTTGGCCCCGGCGCCGATCAGGACATTCTCGCCGATCTTGGGATGGCGATCCCCCGTCTCCTTGCCGCTGCCGCCGAGCGTCACCGCGTGCAGAAACGAGCAGTTGTTGCCGACGACCGCCGTCTCGCCGACGACCAGCCCGGTTCCATGATCGATCATGATGCCCTGGCCGAAGCGCGCCGCGGGATGAATATCCACACTGAAGGTGCGCGAGGCCTGGCTCTGCAGGAACAAGGCGAAGTCGCGCCGGCCCTCGTGCCAGAGCACGTTCGCGAAGCGGTGGATGACGAGCGCGTGGAATCCTTTGAAGTAGAGCAGCGGCTCCAGATAGCGGTTGCAGGCGGGATCCCGGTCGAACACGGCCGCCAGGTCGGCGCGAAAGACCGAGCCGAGGTCCTGGTGGGCAGCCAGCAACGACTGGAACGTCTGATTGATGAGGACGGGGTCGACGTCGGAGTGGTCCAGGCGCTGGGCCAGCCGGTGGCAGATCGCATCCTCGAGCCGGTCATGACTGAGGACGGTCGCGTAGATGAAGCTGCCGAGCGCCGGCTCGGCCGCCATCGCCGCCTGGGCCTCCTTGCGGATCTCCGACCAGATCGGGTCGTAGGCGCTGACCTTGCTCGCGGCCGCCGCGCGCGTTCTGGCTGCCATGGGATAACTCCTGAGCCTTCTTGCTCCGGCCGCAGCGGAACTTCGCTTCGCCGGCCCGACCGGGGTACAAAGATGGCGGCGCCGCGTCAACGCCTACCATCGGCGTTTTTCCTTACGTTTCGTGAAAGCGCACAATCCGGGCGATATGCCCAATTGCAGGACGGGGCCGTTCACGCTCTATAGGCTCGAAGGGCAGACAAGATGGCAATGCAGGACACCCCGTCGGCGGCAGCGGCCCTCCGGCTCGAACGCGACGGCGAGATTGCCTTTGTCGTCGCCGACAACCCCTCGCGCATGAATGCCCTTACCGCCAGCATGTGGAAGGCGCTGCCCGATCATATCGCGGAAGCCGAGCGCGATCCGGCCATCCGCGTGGTCGTGTTGCGGGGCGCAGGCACGCGCGCGTTCTCGGCCGGTGCCGATATCTCCGAGTTCGAAAGTGCGCGCGCCGGCGACAAAGCCGCCCAGTACGATGCGCTGAACGAGGCCGCCTTTAATGCTTTGAGCCAATGCGCCAAGCCCACCATCGCCATGATCCATGGATTTTGCCTGGGCGGCGGTTTGGGGCTGGCCCTTTGCACCGACATTCGGCTCGCCGATGAGGCGGCCGAGTTTGCCATCCCCGCGGCAAAGCTCGGGCTCGGCTACAATGCGCGCTGGGTGCGCCCGCTGCTGGCCGCCGTCTCGCCCTCGCGCGCCAAGGAGATGCTATTCACAGGGCGCCGCTTCAAGGTTGCCGAGGCCTTCGCCATGGGTCTCGTCAACGAGGTCGTGCCCACATCCGAGCTCGAGGCCAGAGCCCACGCCCTCGCCCAGTCGATTGCTGGCAACGCGCCGCTCACCGTGCGCGCCGCCAAGCGGGTGATCGACGAGCTCGTCCGTCATCCCGAGACGCCCGACATGGGCGCGCTCGATGCGGCGGTGGCGGCTTGTTTCGAAAGCGAGGATTATGCGGAAGGCCGCCGCGCCTTCCTGGAAAAGCGCAAGCCTCGTTTCCAAGGCCGCTGA
>CAYUBZ010000054.1:0-8644 GCA_964443205.1 uncultured Hyphomicrobium sp.
CCCTCGATATCAAGAGCGTGCTTCCCCACGGCCAGCGACACCTGAGTGGAGGGGCCGCCATCCAGATTGATGGCCCGTTCGCATCCGAAACCGCCATCTTTCTCGGCGGCGGACAGCACGTATCCGAGCTCGAACAAACTCAGTCCCCCCTTCACGACCACGACAACGACGGCAGCATCGGTGAGGCAAATCGCCGTTCGGTCGTGCCGGTTGAAATCATTTCCGTGAATCCCATTCTTTCCGCCGGGGTCGACGACCATCGGCCCTGCCTGGACGGCATCGCTCGCGTTCGCAAAGTCCGCCGCATCCTTAGCGCTGGCGACACCGAGCTTGTCGCCACGCTGATAGAGGACGGCCGAGCCCGCACCCTCCCCCAGCGCCGAGAGCTGTTGACCTCCGGAGACGAGAAAGCCGGAAGGGCTCATACGTCCCTCACGATCGATGTCGAAGAAGCCCCCGTTTACTGCGAGCACGGCGTCCCCGCTCACTCGCAAATCGCGAACGGCCGATCCGCTGAGGCTTTCTTGAACCGCCACGCGCATACGGAACCGCGCAGGATCCAACCGCCACGCCGCGATGGATATCTTGAAGGCATTGGCAGGGACCAGTTTCTCGCCGAGACCAGGCTCGATCACGCGCCACGGCGCTTTCTCCAGATCCGCCAGCAGGGTTGGCAGCGGTTTTGAAACACCTGTGAGTATCGGCAACCGCGGCCGGTCGAGATTAATGCTGTCGGCCAATGCGAGCCGCCGGTCGGCTTCCTCGGAGCGACCGAGAGCGCGAAGAACCTGGGCGGCGGCGTCGTGCGCGGTGGCGAATTTCGGGTCGAGCTCTACTGCCTGGTCGAGATACGACAACGCGGTCGTCAACTTCTCCTGATCAGCGGCGTGACGCGCTTCGGTATACAGCATGTAAGCGGGGAGCGATTCCGTCGGCCGCGCCTTCGTAGACAATGGCGCGAGCGACTTGAAGCCGACGTCCAGTCCGTAGACGATCGCATCGGGAATAGCCTGGTAGTGATCCTTGAGAAACGGCAATGGCGCCTCCAGACTGGTCGAGGCAAGAACAGTGCCGGCGCTGTCGGTGAATTGGCTCGAAATTTCGATGCCCTCGGACCCGGCATCGCTGATGTGACCCGACAAGATCGGCGTGCGGTTTTTGGCGGATGCAAGAACCGTCAACTTGTGGGCGGTCCGGCGGCCGTTCTTGTCAAACAGCTCGACAAGGTTGCGTTCCACCTTCGATTTCAACCAGACCAAATCATCGTTGCCCTGGTCCGAGACGCTGAAATCACCGATCATCAAATCGGCTGTCGGCGGGGCGTGCGACACTCTTTCGACGGCGTAGTCGACAAGGATGGTCTGATACTTGTCGGGAACGGCACTCCAAATGGAAAGCCCGACCCCGATCCCGACAATGCCAACCCATAGCCACCGCGGGCGCGCATTGCGAGTGATCCATCTCAAGGCCCCCGACGACAACGTAATCATTTGCCCCCATCCCTCTTTCCTTCACCGGGGCCCGCAACCCGGCGACAACGCAATCATTGCTTGTCCCGAAACCGCAGGGCGCTCAATGCTTGGAGCATGACACGGGAAGGCGCCGCGTGCCTATCGTAGCCGATATGCGGCGGAAGCTCCTGCTGGCGTGAGCGCATCGCCAACGGAAAGCTCACCCAGCACACAAGTATGGCTATGATTTTTTCAAGCCCGGCGCGGGCTTAGTCCGACACGGCCGGCCCAACATCGCACCCAGCGCGTCGGCGGCCACAGGCGGACCGTGCGATTTTCCGGCACGAATACTCGGCTACGCCAAGCCTGCGGGCCAGGTTTGGTTAAGACGCGCGGCGGCGCTGCAGCCTTACGGCAACACTTCTTGCCTCGCGAAAGTTGACCGTATCCCTTCCCGCCGCGAGCCATTAAGAAGGGATCGGCGTGCCCTTAGGAGGTGCATGGTGCGCAACGGAGTGTCTCGCACAGCGGCCGTGGAAATCAGCGTATGCGTCTCCCTTTTTCGAAGACTATTGCTGCCGCCGACAAATACACGATAGCCCTCCTCGCTCTTCTCCTCGCTGCTGCCACGTTCCGGTTGATTGTCGTCATCAGTCTGCCGATTTGGCTTCGCCCGACGCTGGTCCATGATGACGGATTGTTCTTGCAGCTGGCGACGAGCCTAGCCTCCGGCGACTGGCTCGGTCCGTACGGTCCATTCACACTGTTGAAGGGCCCCGGTTATCCGGCCTTCCTCGCCATGAGCGGCTTCTCTGGATTGCCGATCTCGGCGACCCATGCGCTCTTTCAGATCGCCGCGATGGCGGTGGCGGCCTGGGTCGTCTACCGGCTGACGGCGTCGCGGTTGATCGCCGTTTTGACCTTCGTTGCCCTTGCGCTCGATCCGGTGGGCTTCATGCCGGACATGCAGCGCATCCTCGCCGACCAGATCTATTGGGCGCAGGCGCTGCTCGTCTTCTCGCTGGCGACAATCGTCCTCCTCTATGCGCGACCGCATCGCACCGCCGCAGCAATCGCCATCAGCGTCCTGACGGGAGCGATCTTCGGGTGGATGTGGCTCACCGGCCCAGACAGCCTCTGGTTTCTTCCCGGGCTCGCCTTACTTACCGCGGGAGCTCTTTTATTCCATCGCCATGAGAAAGACGGGCTGCGCGCTCTGGTGCGCAACACCGTCTTGGCGGCGGCGGGTTTTCTGTTGGTGATCGGCGCCTACATGACCGCCAATCTGATCGCCTACGGCGCCTTCACCGGCCGCGACTCCAAAGAACGCAATTTCACAGCCGCCGTCGTCGCCCTGCAGAGCATCGAGGCCGGTCCCGCGATTCCGCACGTTCCCGTCACCAAGGCCGCGCGTGCCGAAGCGGCGAAGGTTAGTCGGAGCTTCCACCGGCTCAACGGCGAGCTTGCCCGTGGGTCAATGGTCTCCACCTGGAGCAAACCTGGGTGCCGGGCCAATAATTCGACGTGCGGTGAATATTCCAGCGGATGGTTCCTGCGGGCCTTGCGCACCGCAGCCGACAAGAAGCATTACTACACAAGCCCGCAGACGGCGGCGGAGAACTTCGCAAAAGTTGCCGAAGAGATCGGTGCTGCCTGCACCGACGGAAGGCTCAAGTGCCGCAAAGGTTGGCTCGGCGGGTTTGAGGGAATGACCGTTAGACCGTGGGCAGCGTTGGGGGGCGTGCTGGATTCCTTCCGCGCAGGCGTTGCTCTCCTTGAGCCGCCCAAAGCCAACGTCGTGCCGACCTCAATGGGCTTCGACGGGCCCGAAAAGCTCAGGCGGCATTGGCCGTATCTCAACGACGCCTTCATCAGCGTGGCCGGCAAGAATGCAAAAGCGGCGCTAAGGGGCTGGTATTACGACCCCACGTCTATGCAATGGCCGAGCTTCGCCCTCTACTCGAAAGACGGACAGCCGGTGCCTTTCTCCCTGGTAAGGCGCCGGAGCCCCGATCTCCAGAGGCACCTTAAAGATGCCCGCCCGGTCTGGAACCGGTTTACGATCTTCTATCGGTGCCCCGACACGTGCACCCTCGTGGCGCTTCGCTACGATCGCCCGGAGCTTCGTGTGCCCCTTGTTCGCGAGCGTCGGCTCTGGACCGAAGCCGGCAGCGCAAAAATGTTTGTCGATGACGTGACCCTCGATTGGAGGTCGACCACCGTCCTCAATCCGCTGCAGAAGCTTGCAGAGCTGGCCCGCCCGGGGCTTGCTTGGATTTACAAACTCCTGGTGCCGTGCTTGCTTCTCGCCAGTCTGGTTGCCCTGGTCGCTGCGTGCGACGGCGCCATCGCAGCGCGCACGCTCAGTCCCGTTCTCGTGGTGGCAGCCGCAGCGTGGGTGCTCGTTGCCGCGCGCATCGTTGCGCTTGCAATCCCCGACGCCGGAGCCTTCCCCGACACCGAATTCCAGTATGCCGCGCCGGCGGCGTACCTGGCCATCCTGGCCTCCTGTCTCTCGTTCGGCGCGGTCGTCGTGCAGGCGCGCCAGCTTGCGTCTCTCGCGACGGAGCCTGCGCCGGGTTGAAGTGGTGACGAGGAGCAGCGGTCTCCGCGCCGCCTTTGGCAGCGTTACCGCGCCGGTGGCATGAGGTGGATGCCTTCGGCGATGAGGCGCACGCACAACGCGGCGCCGAGCTGCAACGCGCGCGCACGAACATCGCGGGTTGCAATATTGAAGTGCAGGCTCTCAGCCTCGCCGACGCGCACCGTCAGCGCCGATCTTTCGCCGAGAGATTTGATCTCGGTGAGGACACCCGACAGCATGTTCGACGGCCCATCGCCACCCTCCTCTCCCGGCTCGGAAAACGCAATAAAGTCCGATGGGACGAGCCACGCCACCGGCTCGCCGTCGCGGAACTCGCCCGTCGTCGCGACCTCGAGGCGGCGCGCGCCCCAGCGGATGGCACCTGGCCGTCCCGCGCCCGGGGTCTGCGCGACCGAGCCTTCGAACACGTTGGTCTGTCCCATGAGGCGCGCAACCAGCGGGTTGACGGGGCGCAGGCGCACGTCGTCGGGCGCGCCCGTCTGCAGCGTGCGCCCGCCGTGGATGACGCAGATGCGGTCGGCGAGAACCTGCGCCTCCTCCAGGTCGTGGGTCACCAGCACGATCGGGATCTCGAGCGAGCGGCGCAGGCTCGCCAATTCCTCCTTGAGCCGCTCGCGCGTCATGCGGTCGACGGCGGAGAACGGCTCGTCGAGCAGCAGCACCTTGGGGTCGCGGGCGAGCGCTCTGGCAAGCGCCACGCGCTGGCGCTGACCACCCGACAGCTGGTCGGGCGTGCGCGCCTCCAAGCCGTCGAGATGCACGCGTGCGAGCAGGGCCGCCGCCGCGGCGCGGCGCTCGGGCTCCGCCACCTGGCGCATGGCGAGGCGCACGTTGTCGAGGGCGGAGAGGTGGGGAAAGAGCGCGTAGTCCTGGAACACGAGGCCGACGGCACGCGCCTGCGGCGCGACCATGATGCCGGCCTCGCTGTCGAACCAGGTGTCGCCGCCCGAGACGATGCGGCCCGACGCCGGCCGGTAGAGCCCGGCGATGGCACGCAGCACCGTCGTCTTGCCGCTGCCCGAGGGCCCGACGAGCGCCAACAGCTCGCCCGGCCGGCAGGCGAGCGCCGCCTCAAGCGGGATCGGCGCCGTTTGCGACAGCGCCACGAAGAGCGGCGCCAGCTCACGGCTCATGCTGGTCGGTCCCGAGGCGGCGCGCCAGCACGTGCACCAGCGTGATGGCGATGAGCGAGAAGGCGAGAAGGGCGGCCGACATCACGGCGGCCTCGCCCGTGCGGAAGGCCTGCACGCTGTCGTAGATGGCGATCGACAGCACGCGTGTCTCGCCGGGAATGGAGCCGCCGATCATCAGGATGACGCCGAACTCTCCCAGCGTGTGGGCGACGACGAGTGCGATGGCCGACACGATCCCGGGCCAGGCGAGCGGCAGCTCGACGCGGCGCATGGTCTCAAAAGGCGACAGGCCGCTGACGAAGGCTGCCTCGCGCACGTTGGGGGCAATGGCCTCGAAGGCGCGCTGGATGGGCTGCACCGCGAACGGCAGATTGATAATGAGGGAGGCGAGGAGGATACCGGCAAACGTAAAGACCAGCGGCTCGCCGACGATGCTCGCAAGCAGCGCGCCCAGCCCCGACTGCGGCGAGAAGCCGACGAGCAGGTAAAAGCCGAGCACGGTCGGCGGCAGCACCAGGGGCAGCATGACCAGCGCCTCGACAAGGCTCTTGCCGGCAAAGCGTCCCCAGGCGAGCCAGCGCGCGATGAGGATCGCCAGCGGAAGCAGCAAAAGACACGTCCAGAACGCGAGCTTCAAGGAGAGGGCGAAGGCGGTCCAGTCCATGGGCTGATCCTCTCAAGGTGCGGGCACGGAAAAGCCGTTGCGCTCCAGGATCGCGCGCGCCTCAGCGCCGCGGACGAAGGCTGAGAACGCGCGCGCGGTGTCGCCGGCGCCCTTCAAGAGCGCCATGGCGTGATCGATCGGCTGGTGCCAGGTGGCGGGGATGAGCGCCGCGGTGATCTTGGGAGCGATGTCGCTCGAGACGGCGAGCGAGTTGGCGATGATGCCGGCCTCGGCCGCGCCCGTCGTGGCGAACTGCGCCGCCTGCCCCACGTTCTCGCCCAGCACGAGGCGCGGCGCGATTTCGTCCCAGAGCATTGCCGTTTGCAGCGCTTGACGCGCGGCCTGCCCGTAAGGCGCAACCTCAGGATTGGCAACGGCGAAGTGCTTGACCGCGCCGGCCGCCAGCGCAGCGCGGAGACCTTCGAGCGCGCCGTCGACCGCGACGGGCGAGCCCTTCGGCGCCACGAGAACGATGCGCCCCTGCGCAAAGACGCTGGGCGGGCCCGCGGTGCGACCCTTCTCGGCCAGCCGCTTCACGCTCGCATCGTCGGCGGCGAGGAACAGCTCGAACGGCGCTCCGGCCTCGATCTGATGCACGAGGCTCCCCGTGGCGCCAAAGGCGAGTCGTACGCTCTTGCCCGTCTCTTTCTCGAAGCGCATGGCGATCTCGTCGAGCGCATAACGCAGGCTGGCGGCGGCGGCCACGATGGGCGGCTGCGCGGCCTGTGCGGGAGGCGCCGCGACGCCACCGAAACCTGCCAGAGCGCAGAGCACCAGCCGCGCCAGCACCCGCCTTGGCGCACCAAATCGCATTGGCCTCATCGGACAGCTCCCATCGCCCTTCACCATGGCGATGATAAAGAAGCGCCTGCCCCGCGGTCGAGCGTTATATTCAGTCGGGAATATCGGCCGCAGCCGGCTGTCTGCGCCGCCGCGCGATGGGCGCGTCCGCGCGGCGCGCGCCCTCGTCGGCCGCTTGCGGCATCAGGAAGCGGGCCTTCAGGTCGACGCTCGACCTGCGCCCCACGCTGGCACTGTGCCGGCTGATCCACTTTTCCGCCTCGTCGCGGCCGGCGCTGTAGAGGTAGTTCAGAAGCCGCCAGTCGGGCTTCATGGTGCTGTCGGGGCTGAGCGCGCTCGTGTAGCGTCCCGCCTCGATCAGGTGGAAGCGGTGCGTGGCGAGCTTCCCGTACCGGCCGCGCGCACCGCCGAGCCAGCGCTGCGAGCATTCGCGCACGCTCTCGATCACCTCGATGTCGCGAAGCAGCGGTGCGTTGAAGGCCAGCCGATTGGCGTGCAGCGAGATCTCGCGCACGCCCGTGGGCAGATTGCGGCGCACGAGCGGATTGAGGTGGATAATGAGCGTGTCCTCGACCGGGCTCTCCATGGCCAGAGTTTTGATGTCGGGGTTGGCCGAGAAGCCGCCGTCCCAATAGGCGACGCCGTCGATCTCCACCGCGTGATGCAAGGTGGGCAGGCAGGCGGAGGCGAGAACCGACTCGACCGTGATCTCGTCGCGCCGGAAGAGGCGCGCGCGCCCGCTCGCCACCTCGGTCGCCGCGATCAGCAGCTCGATGGGAGAGGCGGTGCGCAGCTTTTCAAAGTCGATCTCGTCCTCGAGCAGGCGGCGCAGCGGATCGAACCCCAGCGGATTGAACTCATACGGCGACCACAGGCTCGCCATCTGCGCCAAATGCGGCGTGCGCGAAAGCCCGTAGAGAAACGGGTTGAGGCGCAAGAGATCGGGAACGCCCGCCTTGTGCACGGCCTCCCACACGTGACGCAGCTTTTTGCGCGCCGTCGTCCGGCCGCCTTCGCTCAAGCCGGCGGCCAGCGCCACCGCGTTGACCGCGCCGCCGCTCGTCGCGCTGACCCAGCTGATCTTCAGGTGGTCGTCCTCAAGCAGGCGATCGAGAACGCCCCAGGTGAAGGCGCCGTGCGCGCCGCCACCCTGGAGAGCAAGATTGAGCCTGACATTTCGACGAAAGAACCGCACGTATTTTGCCCCGCCGCCTCGTTTCCGCCCTGCACGAAGCAGAACTCCATGCCGTATATAGTGTCACGGCAGCGGCTCGATGGGGAGAACGACGGTGCGGCCATCTATCTGTGCGACAGTTGCGCGAACGCCATAGGCTTGTGCAAGCCACTCCGGCGTCAACACGTCGCGTGGCGTGCCCTCCGCAAGGGCGGCGCCGTCCTTCAACAGCAGCACACGGTGGCAATAGCGGGCGGCGAGCGAAAGGTCGTGCAGAGCGACGATTACCGCCCGCTGCAACGCAGCCATGCGTACGAATTGTGCAAAAAGCGTTAGGCCGTGTGCGGGATCGAGGCCGGTCGTGGGCTCGTCTGCGACAAGAAAGCGCGGACGCTGCGCGAGTGCGCGCGCCAGCAGAACGCGCGCGCGTTCACCGCCCGACAACTCCGTCACCGAGCGGTCGGCGAAGCCTGTGACGTCCATGGCCGCCATGGCGTCGGCGACGGCGTCGCGATCATCGGCGCTCGGGCCGGCGATGCGGGTGCGGAACGGCAGCCGCCCCAGCGCGACGAGGCGGCCCACGGTAAGCGGCCAGTGCACGGTGCGGTCCTGCGGCAGATAGGCGATCTTCTGCCCCAGCGCGCGGCGGTCGAGGTCGGCCAACGCGTTCCCACCGATGGTGACGACGCCGGCGCCGGGCGCGATGAGACCCGCCATCGCCTTGAGCAGCGTCGACTTGCCGGCCCCGTTGGCGCCGATGACGGCGACGATCTCGCCGGGCGCCACCGTGAGACTGACATCGGTGAGGACGCGGCG
>CAYUBZ010000054.1:8744-10803 GCA_964443205.1 uncultured Hyphomicrobium sp.
TCATGGGCCCAGCTCCCGGCGCGTCTTGATGACGAGCCACAGGAAGAACGGCGCACCGATGAGCGCGGTGACGACCCCGAGCCGCACCTCGCTCAAGGGGGCAAAGAGGCGCAGCGTCATGTCGGCGGTCAGCACCAGCGCCGCCCCGCCGAAGGCGCTCGCCGGCAGCAGCCGGCGCGGCTCGTGGCCGACCAGCGGACGCAGCAGGTGCGGCACGACGAGGCCGACGAAGCCGATGGTGCCGGCGACGGCGGTTGCCGCACCGACGGCGAGCGCGGTCCCCGCCACGATGCGCGCGCGCAAGCCCTTGAGATCGACGCCGAGGTTCTGCGCCGCCTCCTCGCCCAGCGTCAGCGCGTCGAGCGCGCGCCCCGTGGTCAGCAGCAGGCCCGCGCCCAAGATGATGAGCGGGGCCGCCAGCCACACATGCAGCAAGCTGCGGTCGGTGAGCGAGCCCAACAGCCAGAACAGCATCTCGACGGAGGCGAATGGGTTTGGCGACAGGTTGAGCGCGAGCGTCGTCAAGGCGCCGGCGATGCTCGAGATGGCGACGCCGGCGAGGATCAAGGTCAGCGGGCCGCTGCGCTCGCCCGCCAGCAGCATGACGGTGATGGCCGCGACGCCGGCACCGATCAGACCGCCCGCCGGCAGTGCGATGGCGAACGTCGCGGCCGCACCGGAATGGATGGCGATGACGGCGCCGAGCGAGGCGCCGCCGGAGATGCCGAGCAGGCCGGGCTCGGCCAAAGGATTGCGCAGATAGCCCTGCAGCACCGCGCCCGACAGCCCCAGCGCGCCGCCAATCAGCGCGCCGAGAATGGCGCGCGGCAGGCGGATCTCCACGAGGATCATGCGGGCGGCGTCCGTGCCGTAGGGGAGCCCGATGCCGGACGGCCCAACGAGGATGGAGGCGAGGAAGGCCAGACCCGCGGTCGTCGCAAGAATCGCCAAGACCGGAACAGTCGGCCCAATGCCGCGCTCACGTGCACCGGCCACCACGTCAGTCATGGCGCGCGCTCCCATCGAGCAGCGTGCGGCGCATCGCACCCAACCGCTCGACCGCGCCGGCAATCTGCGGCGTCGCGCACAGCCACAGCGGCATGGGAAGCCGCATGTGCGGGCGGTCCTTCAGGAGCTGGGCGAAGACGGGATGGCGCAAGTTGTCGCCGACGACGGAGCGAAACTCGTCGGGCGCGTTGCCCAGCACCACGAGATCGGGCGGGTCGGCGGCGATCTCCTCCAGCGGCAGGCGGCCGGCGGGCCCGAGCTTGCGGTCGCGGGTGACGTTGTGGAAGCCCGCCGCGGTGAGCGCCGCATCGGCGAGGCTGCCCGGACCCGAGGTCAACGAATTGACCTGATAGGCGAGCGCGGTGGGGCGCTCGGGCCCGTCGGGGCGGGCGGCAGCGATCCGCTTATCGAAACTTGCGATGAGCGCCTCGCCGCGCTGCCCCTCGCCGACGGCGTCGGCGATCAGGCGGATGGCGACGCGCATGCCGGCGAAATCGGTGGCGAGCGGCACCAGCACGACGCGGAAGCCTAGGCGGCGCAGCAGGTTGACGGTGGCGGTCGTCGAGTACTCCTGCGCGATGACGAGGTCGGGATCGAGCGCCAGCACCTCCTCGGCCATGCCGCGCACGCCCTTGAGCCCGCGCGCTTCCTCGACCTTCGCCGACAGCGTGGGATCGGTTGCAAGATAGCTCACGGCCGCGATGCGGTCGCGGGGAACGAGATCGAGCAAGAGCTGGTCGGTGCATACCGTGAGCGAGACGATGCGGTGCGGGCGTTCGCCGGCACGCGCGGAGCCTGCGCCCGGCCCCGCCGCGAGAACCGCGGCGAGACCGAGCATCATGGCCAGAGCTTTGCGTTTCGTTCCCACCATGCCTTGCTAATTGCCGTTGGCCCAGGCGACCGACGCCGGCTCCTCGTAGGAGAAGCGCAGCCCGGCGTAGGCGGCGATTCCGGCGGTCGCGAAGCCGAAGACCTGCTGATAGTCCTGGTCGAGCGCATTCTCGATGCGACCATAGAGCGCCACGCCGGGGCTCACCTCGTAGGAGGCCGC
>CAYUBZ010000055.1:0-3433 GCA_964443205.1 uncultured Hyphomicrobium sp.
GGGGCGCTTTGAGGATCTGGATGCGGCGGTCGAACTCGTCGGGCGCGCCGGTCAGAAGCGCGTGCACGGGCGCGTCGAATCCGAGGGCGGTAGCCTTTTTGGGAACGTCGTGCACCTCGCCGTCGGTCAGCAGAATGACGCCGGCGAGACGGTCGGGCGGCGTGTCGGCGAGCGCCTTGTTGAGATCGCCGAAGAGGTGGGTCCCCGGCGACGTGGTATCGCCCGGGCGCGAGGCCGGCACCCATTTGACGGTGAGGTTGGGGATCTTGCCGAGCTTAGCCTCCAGCTCGGCCTTGACGGCTGCGGTCTGCGCCTTGCGATCGCCCAGCGTCTGGCTCGCGCTTTCGTCGATGATCACGATCGCCACGTTGGCGAGGCTTTCGCGCTGCTCCTGGCGCAGCGTCGGATTGGCGAGCGCGGCGATCAGCGCGGCGAGTGCCGCTGCGCGCAGGACCGCGCCACGCGAGCGGCGCAAGAGCAGGTAGCCGACGAGGATAAGCGCGATGGCACCCACGACCCAGAAGACGGGGGCGGGCAGCACCGGCGCAAAATCGATCGACCAGCTCATGCACAAGTCCTCATTGGCCGAGGCGCTCCAGAAGTGCCGGGATGTGCACCTGGTCGGCCTTGTAGTTTCCGGTGAGCGCGTGCATCACGATGTTGATGCCGGTGCGGAAGGCCATCTCGCGCTGGTCCTCGCCCCCGCCCACGGTCGGATAGAGCGGACGCCCGCGCTCATCGAGCGCCCAGGCGGCCACGAAATCGTTGGGCGTCACGATGATCGACGTCACGCCGTCGGAGACGCGCGCCCGGCGCTGGCGATCCTCGCCCGTGTTGTTGTCCTGCGCCTCGACCCAAAGCTGGCCGCCGTCCCAGCGGCCTGGGAAGTTGCGCAACAGATAGAACGCCTTGGTGAGCACGTGGTTCTCCGGGACCGGCTCCAGGCGCGGCACGTCGAGCCGCCCCAAGATGCGCTGCAGCGCCGCCTCGCCTTGCCCGGAGATCGATCCGCCCGCCGACGTTCCGCGGCCGTAATCCTGCGTGTCGAAGATGATGAGGCCGCCCTGTTTCATGTAGGCGTCGATCTTGGCCAGCGTCGGCTCGGGCAGGGCCTCGGCGTCGGGCAGCACCGGCCAGTAGAGCACCGGGTAGAACGCGATCTCGTCGGTCAGGATGTTGACGCCCATGGGGCGGCCGGGCTCCACCGCGGTGCGCACCGCCAAGAGCCGGCCCAATCCGTCGAGCCCGAGCCGGCTGATCTCGTCGACCTCGGGGTTGCCGGTGAGCACGTAGCCGAGCGTGACCTTGCTGGTCGCCTCGATCGCGCGCTCGTCGGTGGCCTCTTTGCTCTGCGCGGTTTCGGGGACGATCCCGGGGACGGGCTGAGCGGAGAGGGGCGGTGCGCTGGAAAATTGGAGGGCAAGCCCGAGGGCCAGCGCGGTGACGATTGCCGAGGCGGCCGGTGCCCGGCGGACGCCGCGTCCCAGACTTAACCCGCCCCACTGCAGAATGATCACGGCGATGATGTCGGCGAAGAGCAGGGCGAGCGCGGCAAGCAGCAGCCAGGATTTCATAGGCTTGGCGCCCTCGCTTTCATAGCTCAGGCGCTCGGCGCCCGCGGGAAGGGGTGGGAGTGCTGCAAGCGTGCTCTTGGCGCCCAGCACGTTGACGGCGCGCGGAGAGGCGCCGGCGCCGTAGTAGCCGGGCGGATGATCGAGGCTGGGCACGAGGTCGTGCACCTTGGCGGCCGGTACGGGCTGCGCGGTCGGCGGCGGCGCTTTGAGAATGCCGAAGCCGTCGAGCGTCTGCAGCGGCGGCAGCACCGCCGGTTGGTCGGGGGCCGCCGTGCTGGCGGCGGCATTGGTCGTTGCCTCGCCGCCATCGGCCACGCCGGTGCCGAGCGCGGAGATGCGGCGCAGCATTTCGACGAACAGGCCGGAGAGCGGCAGGTTCGACCAGTCGGAGTTGGCGGTCACGTGGAAGAGAATGATCTGGCCTTCGCCGAGCTTGCGCGCGGTGACGAGCGGCGTGCCGTCCTGCAGCCGCGCCCACACGTCGACATCGGGCCCGAGCATCGCCGGGTCGGCCAGCACCTGGCGATTGACGGTGACCTCCTTGGGCACGGCGAGGCCGGCAAAGAGGCTCTTGTCCTCGAACGGCGCCAGGGGCTGCGGCGTCGACCACGAGAGCGCGCCGCCCAGCGTGCGGCCGCCGACGCGCAACGGCACGGGAAGAAGCTCGTCACCGCCGTTCTCCAGCCGCGGCCCGGCAAAGCGTACGAGCACGCCGCCGCGTTTCACCCAGTCCTGGACTTTCTTTCTGGCGTCACCCGACAGCGTGCCGATGTCGGCCAGCATGAGCACGGTGGCGTTTTGGGCGAGCGCGTCATGGATGCCGGCGACGAGGTTGGAGCCTTTGGGCTTCACCAGCTCGGCGTAGGGTTTGAGCGCCTTCTCGATGTAGTAGAGCGGCGCCAGCAGCGGCTGCGCCTGCTCGCGGCTTTCGCCTGAGATCAGCGCCACGCGATGCCATTGCGAGCGCGCATCGAGCAGGCTCACCGCGCCGGCGGAGTGCTCGCCGGCGACCTCGACGCGGGCCACCTGGTTGCGCAACTCGAGCGGAAGCTCGAGCGCGACTGTCGCCGCCTGCGCGCCGGAGCTGAGCTGGAAGGGTGTCTCGCCGAGCCGCTGGCCGCGCGCGGAGAAGGCCAGGACGAAGCCGGAGCGGGCTGCGCCGGTCGGGCGCAGAATGCGCGCCTCGAGCTTTCCGCTCTCGCCGATTTCGGCGTTGAGGCCGAGCGCCTCGCGGCCGGCCCCGGCCTCGATGACGGCGAAGGTGCCGCCCTGCGCCAAGCTCTGCAGGCGCTGGGCGACCTCGGCCGCCTTGCCGTCGTGATCGATGCCGTCGCTGAGCCACACGACGCTGGGCGGGCCCTCCGTGGCGCCGGCAAGCGCCTTCTCGAGCACGGTCACGGCCGCGAGCCGATCGGGCGCGAAGGGCTGCGGCTGCAAGGCCGCCGCGGTCGAGCGAGCCTCGCCCGGCGCCTCGATCTTCGCGGTGAGCGTCTTGGCGGCGCTGGCCGTGGGCACCACCACGATGGCGCGGCTCTGGCCCTCGGCCTGCCCGATCACGCGCTCGATCATGCGCGCGCGCGTATCCCAGTGCGAAGCGCCGGCCCAGCCGTTGTCGACGACGATGGCGACGGGGCCCTTGCCCTCCAGCGCGGCATCTCGCGACGGGTTCAGCACGGGCTCGGCCAGCGCCAGGATAATGAGGGTCGCGGCGAGCAACCGGATCAGCGTCAGCCACCAGGGCGACTTGGCGGGCGTCTTCTCCTGGTTATCGATGCCCAGCAGAATCCGTGTCGGGGGAAACGTGACCTGGCGCGGGCGCGGGGGAATGGTGCGCAGCAGCCAATAGATGACGGGCAGCG
>CAYUBZ010000055.1:3533-10786 GCA_964443205.1 uncultured Hyphomicrobium sp.
AGCGGCTCTGCGGCCGGTCTGTCGGTATGGTGCACCAGGAACGACCAGCCGAGCCGCTTCGCCAGCGCGGCGAGCTCGGCGCGATGCGCCTCGAGCTTATCCTTGTATTGCTCGCGCACGCTCTGCGCGCGGTCGGCGATCCAACGGTCGGCGCCAGTCGGGCTCAAGAACTCGGTGCGGCCTTCATAGGGCAACGTCTCCTCGGCCGGATCGAGGATCTGCACGAGGTGCCCCGTCGCGCCGTCGGCGGCCAGCGCCTCGACGTGCTCACGGGTCGCAGCAATGGGATCGAGGAAATCGCTGAACAGCAACGCACCCGAGTAGCGCGTCAGATGCGTCTTGGGCGGCTGGGTGAGGCTGAGTGCGGGGTCGGCCTGGTGTGCGAGGATCGCCTCGGCGATGCGCGAGGTGGCCTTGCGGCTGGCGGTCGGCTGCGTAAGCCCGAGAAAGGCGACGCGCTCAGCTCCGCGCACCAGCAGCTCGGCCGCGGCCAGCATGAGCACGATGGCGCGCTCGCGCTTCGTCGTGTGGGAGAGATGGCTTTTGAAATCCATGGAGGGGGACAGGTCCGGCCACAGCCAGACCGTGTGCGCCGCCTCCCACTCGCGCTCGCGCACGTAGAGATGGTCGGAGCTCGCCGAGCGCCGCCAGTCGATCTGCCGGTAGGTGTCGCTCGCCCCGAACTGGCGAAACTGCCAGAAGGTCTCGCCGGGGCCGGCGCGGCGGCGGCCGTGAATGCCGTGCGCGACCGTCTGCGCGATGCGCTGGGCCTCGATGAGGATGTTGGGCAGACGGTCGGCGAGACTTTGCGCCTCGCGTTCCAGTGCCAGGACCCCGGCCCCTTTGGCGAGATCCCGGCGCGACGGCGCGGCGGCGTTCGCCATTCTTTACTCCACTGCCGCGACGAGCCGGGAGATGATGGCGGCTAGATCCTGGCCTTCGGCGCGCGCGGCGAACGTCAAGGCCATGCGGTGCTTGAGCACTGGCTCGGCAAGCGCGAGCACGTCGTCCACCGAAGGTGCCAGCCGGCCGTCGATCAGCGCCTTGGCGCGTACGGCGAGCATGAGGGCCTGGCTCGCGCGCGGGCCGGGGCCCCAGGCGACGAAGCGGTCGGTCTCCTCGCTGGCGCCGGTGCCGGGACGGGCGGCGCGCACGAGCCGCAGGATCGCGTCGACGACCTTGTCGGGCACGGGGATCTGGCGCACGAGGCGCTGGATGCTCATGAGCTCTTGCGCCGTCAGTATGGTGTCGAGGTGGCGCTCGTCGGTGCCGGTCGTCGCAAACAGCATGCGCCGCTCAGCGAGCAGGTCGGGGTAGCTCACGTCGATCTGCAATAAGAAGCGGTCGAGCTGCGCCTCGGGCAGCGGATAGGTGCCCTCGTGCTCCAAGGGATTCTGCGTCGCCAGCACGTGGAACGGCGTGGGGATGTCGTAGCGGGCGCCCGCCACCGTCACGTGATGCTCCTGCATGGCTTGCAGAAGCGCCGACTGGGTTCGGGGCGAGGCGCGGTTGATCTCGTCGGCCATCAGCAACTGAGTGAAGATCGGGCCCTTGACCAGACGGAAGGAGCGGGGCTTGCCGGGGACGTCCTCCAGCACCTCCGAGCCGATGATGTCGGAGGGCATGAGGTCGGGCGTAAACTGCACCCGCTTGGCGTCGAGCCCCAAGACCTTGCCCAGCGTCTCCACCAGCAGCGTCTTGGCGAGACCCGGCACACCGATCAGCAGCGCATGTCCGCCCGAAAGAATGGTCACGAGCGAGCGCTCGATCACCACGTCCTGTCCAAAGATGACGGAGGCGGCCGCCTTGTGGGCCCGCTGCACGCGCTCGGCCGCCGCTTCAAGGCGGGGCACAATATCCGCATGTGTCTCGGTGACGGTGCTCATGGGGATGGGGGCTCGCTTTTTTGGCTGTTGGGACCTGCGGTTGGCAGATTAACAAAAATATGAACAAGAACGATCAAGGGCGCGGTCCCCCTGGTCAAGTGAATGTTACGTTAGATTGGGGGTAAGGGTTGTCACACGCCCAAACGGCTGAACCTGGGGGCAGTTCCGCACCGGAACGCTTGTCGATGGATAGCACGGATGCAAAAGAGGAGCGCAACCTCGCCGGCCTCGAAGGCCTTTTGCAGGGCGCGCGCGGCCGGACGATTCCCCCGGTGGAGCGCTGGCAGCCGCCCTATTGCGGCGACATCGGTCTCAAGATCGGCGCCGATGGCACCTGGCTCTACGGGGATAGCCCCATCCGGCGGGAGTCGCTCGTCAAGCTCTTTGCCAGCGTGCTGCGCAAGGACGCCGACGGGCGCACCTATCTGGTGACGCCGGCAGAGAAGGTCGACGTGGCGGTCGCGGACGCGCCGTTCCTGGCGGTGGAGATGGAGGTGCGTGGGGCGGGCCGCGCGCAGGAGCTGATCTTCCGCACCAACGTCGACGACGTCGTGCGCTGCTCAGCCGAGCATCCGATGCGGTTCGCCGAGCAAATGCCCGGCGGCGGCCTGAAGCCCTACGTGCTGGTGCGCGGGCGCCTCGAGGCGCTGCTGACGCGCGCGCTTCTCTATGACCTGGCGGCGCTGGCGGTGGAGGAGACGCCTGACCAACGCAAGCTGCCGGGCGTGTGGAGCGGCGGGGCGTTCTTCGCCATGGAGACTGCGCGCTAGTTGAGCTTGAACTCGGAGCCGACGAGCCGCACCTCTGCGGGCGAGATCAGCTTGCTGTGGGCGATCGTGACCTTGAACAACTTGCCATCGAGCCGGGTCGTCCAGAAATCGAGAAAGCCCTTGAGCTTGGGAAAGCGCGGGTGCAGGTCGTAGTCCTGCCAGATGTAGCTTTGCAGCAGGGCGGGATGATCGGGCAGGTGGTAGAGAATTTCCGCCGTCGTCAGGCTGTATCCCTTGAGCAGAGCGGAAAGCTCAGATGTGGCCATCGTCGTCTCCCCCAGATCAGATCTCGAGCCCCCCAAAGACTCGGTACGTGAAGGACAATGATAATTCAGTGAACTGCGAGCACAACGCATTTGTTCCATGAGGTCAGGACGTTAGCAGCCTCTTATGGTAACTGCTGACAGCCGGCGAGGCTGGCGTCCGCCGCGCGCGGCCACTGGGAACGCGAAATCCATGATCGAGAACGCGCTGACGAGCTTCACGACCTTCTTCGCCACCATCGGCCCGGTGGAGACGGCGGTGTTGTTTGCGACGCTGACGCCGAAGATGGGGCGGGGCGAGCGGGCGGCGATCGCGCTCCGCGCCACCGCCATCGCCAGCCTCATCCTGCTCGTGTTCACGCTGCTGGGGCAGCCGCTGCTCGATCAGCTCGGCGTGACGATCCCCGCGCTGCAGACCGCCGGCGGCATCATTCTCTTGATAATCGCCATCGACATGATCTTCGCCAGGCCGACCAGCGCCTTCAAGCTGAGCGAGCCCGAGGACGTGGAGGCGCAGACCAAGGACGACATCGCCGTCTTTCCGCTGGCGACGCCGCTGCTGGCGGGCCCCGGCGCGATGAGTGCCGGCATTCTGCTGGCGGCCAATGCCGACGGCAATCCGGTGGCGCTCGCGGTCACGGTCGCGAGCCTCGTCGCGGTCATGGCCATCACGCTCGCTCTGCTGCTCATCTCGCATGAGCTCAACACCGTGATCGGCATCACCGCGCAACGCGTGCTGATGCGCGTGTTCGGCATTCTGCTGGCGGGGATCGCCGTGCAGGCGGTCTTCAACGGCATCGGCGCGAGCGGCCTGATGAGGCTGGGGGCCTGAGGGTCAAAGCCGCACAGCCGTTAGGCCGGAATTAACTTAAAGCGTCCAGATTTGGGACAGTCGCGTCACTGGAAAGGCGTTAGTCCCATGTTGTTTTCGCGTCCCGGCGGTCGCTTGTCGCGTGGTCTGGTGGCTGGAGCGCTGGGGCGACCGGCAGCGCTCCTTCTTGCCGTGGTGCTTGCTGTTGCGCTGGGCGGGTGCAGCTCGGTTGGCGTGTCCACGCAAGCTGCCGCCCAATCTGCCAGTTGGAATGCCACGCTGACGCCGGCGCCTGGCGCAGTCGCCGACATAGCGCCGGCCGCGCCCGCAAGACCGGCAATCGAGATCGAGGGCGACGGCATCGAGACCCAGAGGGCGCCGCGGCGGCGCGCAGTGGACAAGACGCCCGACGATCCCACGGAGCCCTTCAGCCCCAACTACGGCGCCGTGCCTACGCCCGAGGCCGATGCTGCCCGAAGGCCCGCGTAACGAAAGTCGAATGTCGCGGACGGGCAATTCAGCAAGACCGCCCCTATATTGCTTCGTGATGTCCGCGCGCCGCTCGAGGCGGCGACGGCCTCGCGAGGTGCTGGAAACGATGAGAACGGCAATCTTGGCTGCCGTGGGGGTGGCAATGCTGGCGATGTCCAATGCGGCGTCGGCGGGTGTGCTTGCGCGTGGCGTGAACGCGGGCACGATGCTCGTCCCCCTCGCAAGCAGCAATGCGCATCGGCCGGGCCCCGGCGGCACCTATGGGGGCTATAAAGGCGGCGCCGGGCCGCCCCCCTTGCCGTATGGATCGACCATCGGCCGCAAGGACCGGATCAAGCCGCCCTATCCCTACCAGTACTACGACGACACCAAGCGCGGGAACTACGGCTGTCATTGGCTGGCGCAGCGCGCAATCGAGACCAACAACCGCAACTGGATGACGCGCTACCGCGCGTGCGTCGAGGTCGGCGGCGACTGAGCGGGGCCCCCCAGGGGCGCCCCAGGGCCCCCCAGGGGGTTTTGGCCGCGCCATCCGTACCTATATGGTTAATCGATCCTGATGGCCGGGCATTGGGGTTTGATGCTGCTCGCCTGCGGGCACCGACCCAAGGGCAAATCGGACTAGGGAGGTAGTACGATGACGAAGGGATTCCTGGTGGCGGCCGCCATGGCAGGCGGCCTGCTGCTCACAACCCTGGCGCCCCACCCGGCCGCGGCCGTTCCGATGGTGAAAGCCGACATGGCGAAGGCCGGCGGCGTAGCGCTAGTGAAAGGCGGTCACGGCGGCGGACACCACCGTAGCTTTGGTGGCGGCGGACACCACCGTAGCTTTGGTGGCGGTGGACGGCGCCGGAGCTTTGGCGTGTACGGTGGCGGCGGAGGCAAGAGCTTTCGGCGCCACCACCGTGGCCACGCCGGCCGGCGGCACCGCGGCCGCTTCCGGGCCTACTATCTGCCGTACGTCCCCTATTACTATTATGACGATTACGGCTACGGCTACGACGATTGTGAGTGGCTGCACCGCAAGGCGCTGCGCACCGACAGCGCCTACTGGTGGCGGCGCTACGACGCGTGCATAAACGACTACTAAGACCGTGAGTCGGGCAACGAGGGCCGGAGCTGATGCTCCGGCCCTTGCCGCAAGCCCGGCAAATGCCGGTGGCGTGTCGTCTCTGATGCGGGCAGACTCAGGGTCATGTCCGCAACCGGTCCGCGCCATGCTTGCCAGATCTCGATCCGCCGTTGGACGGAGATCCCCGACAGGGATCGCCTGACGCCTGAGCTCGATGCGATTTTCTTCGAGGCGAGCGCCACCAAGTCGTTTGCCGGCGAGGCGGAGCGCGAAGCGTTCCGCGAGCGCTGGCTCGGACGCTATCTCACGCACGATCCCCAGTGGGCCTATCTCGCGATCGACACCGGCGCGTCTGATGCCGGCGTGCTCGCGGGCTATCTGGTGGGGAGCGTGGACGATCCTGCGCGCTCCCAATCCCATGGCGACGCCGGTCCCTTCCGGAACTTAGCGCAGCTGACAGCGGCCTATCCGGCGCATCTGCACGTGAACCTGGCGCCTGCGTACCGCAATCGCGGGATCGGTGGCGACCTCATCGGGGTGTTCGCTGCCGATGCCGCGCGCGCGGGCGCTTGCGGCGTGCACGTCGTCACCGGTGCTGGCTCGCGCAACATCGGCTTTTATGAGCGCAATGGGTTTCGCCCGCTGGCGCATGTGTCTGTCGGCGGGCGCGAGATCGTCTTCCTCGGCCGGCGTCTCGATGCGCCAGAAACGGCTTGATCTCACGGCCCGAGCGGCGATGATGGCCGCTGATGCTTGTGGAAGGGGACCGCATGCCCAAAGCCGAAGTCCGCGCGGCGCCGAACCATGCGCCCGCCATCGAAATGTCGGGCGTGCACAAGTGGTTCGGCGATTTCCAGGCCCTGAAGGACGTCTCTTTAAAGGTGTACCAAGGCGACAAGATCGTCATCTGCGGGCCGTCCGGATCGGGCAAGTCCACGCTCATCCGCTGCATCAATCGCCTGGAGCCGCATGATTCCGGCCGCATCGTCGTCGATGGGCACGAGCTGACGGGCGACCTGCGCCAGATCGAGACCGTGCGCTCCGAGGTCGGCATGGTGTTCCAGCAGTTCAACCTGTTTCCGCACCTGACCGTGCTCGACAACGTCTGCTTGGCGCCCATTTGGGTGCGCAAGATGCCGCGCAGCGAGGCCGAGGCGCTCGGCATGCATCTGTTGGAGCGCGTGCGCATCGGCGGCCAAGCGCAGAAATACCCCGGACAGTTGTCCGGCGGCCAGCAACAACGCGTCGCCATTGCGCGCTCGCTCGCCATGAATCCGCGCATCATGCTGTTCGACGAGCCGACGTCGGCGCTCGATCCGGAGATGGTGAAGGAGGTGCTCGACGTGATGACGGAGCTTGCGAGCCAAGGCATGACCATGCTCGTCGTCACGCACGAGATGGGGTTTGCGCGCGCCGTCGCCGATCGCATCATCTTCATGGATGAAGGGCAGATCGTGGAGGACGCCAAGCCCGACGACTTCTTCAACAACCCGAAGTCGGAGCGCACGCGCCAATTCCTGTCGCAGATTCTCGAGCATTGATAGGAATGCGCGCCAAGTCCCAAGGAGCCTGTTCGATGCGGCACCCGACCTCGACCCTGGCGTTTGCCGCCGTTGCAATGTTCTCGGCCGCCGCAAGCTCCTCGGCGGCGACGCTCGCCGAGGTCAAGGCGCGCGGCGACCTGCGCTGCGGCGTGAACATCGGCCTCGCCGGGTTCAGCGCGCCCGACGACAAGGGCGCGTGGCGGGGCCTCGACGTCGATTTCTGCCGTGCGGTCGCCTCGGCGATCTTCAAGGACCCGACCAAGGTCCAGTTCGTGCCGCTGTCGGCCAAAGAGCGGTTCACGGCATTGCAGTCGGGCGAGATCGACCTGCTATCGCGCAACACGACCTGGACCATGAGCCGCGACACCGAGCAGGGCCTCGCCTTCGTCGGCATCACCTACTACGACGGCCAGGG